>NZ_JAVAMR010000023.1:0-59927 GCF_030731025.1 Microbulbifer sp. 2205BS26-8
AATACGATGCCAATCTATCTACCGTGCCAGGACCTGACTTTTCGATTGCTTGCGCACCCAAACTATTTAACAAAACATTCAATAAAAGTAATACTGTTGATTTTCTTTTCATTTTTTTCTCTAGTTCATTGAAATTTAATTGCCTGACTTTGGGACGGACTTGGAACTGCGAAGCAGCGGAAAGGGCGTGTCAGAGCCGAAGGGGCGACAACAGCCGTTTGTTAACAGTTTACGTAGAGCAGTAACCAACAATCTTTATTGCTTAGTCCTTAAAAATATTTGTGGGTCCCAGCCCCTTTCCTTCAGGGCTTACCCTATCCTCGCCGGGTGGTGTTCGCCCACCTGCGAGAGGGGAGTGACCACCGTAGACAGCCAAGGACTACACCGCGCAAGCGGCTGCATTTTCCCTAGACTGACGAATTTGGCAGAAAATCGCAAAGTGTTTCTATTGGCGTGTTTCGGGTATGGTATTTTTTGTATACAAGTGGTCTACAAAGCAGTGGTCCAACCGATGCAGCTCACAGGCTATCGTGAATCAATATCATTGGCCCTGCGCAACTGGGGGTTGATATGCTCCCGCGCTGGAATGTCAAATCCCCATGTTCCGATTGTCATGAGCCGTGGGGGTCTATGATCAGCAAGGAATGAGGCGTGGGGGGCTGGAGATGGGGAGGGCAGAATGAAAGCGTGTATCCAAGACCCCGTTTCAGGCCCTGTACCAATCTGCTAGTATCCCGAATCCCCCATTTCTGTTGGCCGCCCGGATGGCTTCAGGTTAAACGATGCAAGTAAAGATTTGCGGCATAACCCGTGTTGAGGATGCCCTTGGGGCTGTTGATGCCGGTGCGGATGCGCTGGGTCTGGTGTTCTACAAGGCGAGCCCGCGCTATATTGGCTTTCAGACTGCTGCTGCTATTGCCGCTGCGGTGCCTCCCTTTGTTACCCTCACCGGCCTGTTTGTGGATGCTGCCCAGAGCGAGGTGGACCAGGCACTGGAGTGTGTACCGCTCAACCTCTTGCAGTTCCATGGCGAGGAAGGCGCGCGCTATTGTGAGCAGTTTCGACGGCCCTATATCAAGGCCCTGCGTATGAGAGAGGGTCTGGATGTATCCGCAGCAATGGCACAACATCCCAAGGCACGGGGCTTCCTGTTGGACGCCTATTGCCCAGGTGTTCCCGGAGGCACCGGAGCGACCTTTGACTGGGACAGGGTGCCGCAAAACAGCGGCTGCCCGATTGTCCTCGCCGGTGGCCTGAAGGCGGAGAATGTCGCTGCGGCAATCGCTGCTGCCCGCCCCCAGGGGGTGGATGTCAGTGGTGGGGTAGAGCAGTCGCCGGGCCTAAAAGACTCGCGCAAAGTCAGTGCCTTTATCCGTGCGGCGAAGGGCCACTAGGCCGGTAAACCAGGGCTCGATAAGTGGCACTGGGCAGTGCGGCCGGCCGCAGCCGGCGCGGGGCTGAAAAGACCAGCAGATCCACGCCTCTGCGCCAGTCTTTACAGGTGACATTCAGGGTTCAGGGCAAACCCTTTGCAGGTGGGGAATAAAATACCCCAGAGATCGACGGAGTAGTAATGTGAATAAGCCAGATGCTATTGATTTCTCCACTTTTCCGGATGCTAGCGGGCATTTCGGCCCCTATGGCGGCCGCTTTGTTTCGGAGACGCTGGTCAGCGCACTGGATGAATTGCAGGCGATGTACAGTCGCCTGAAAGAGGATCCGGAATTTATCGCCGCCTTTGACCGCGATCTGGCCCACTATGTAGGGCGGCCATCGCCGCTGTATCTTGCCGAACGCTTGTCAGAACAGGCCGGTGGCGCGCGGATCTGGCTTAAACGCGAAGATCTCAACCACACCGGTGCGCACAAGATAAACAATACGGTTGGTCAGGCCCTGCTGGCCAAGCACAGCGACAAGACCCGGGTCATTGCCGAGACCGGGGCTGGCCAGCACGGTGTGGCGTCGGCTACGGTCGCCGCGCGCCTTGGGCTGCAGTGCACCGTGTATATGGGCTCGGAAGACGTAAAGCGCCAGTCCCCCAATGTATACCGTATGAAGTTGCTTGGCGCCGAAGTGGTGCCGGTGGAATCCGGTTCCAAAACCCTCAAGGACGCCATGAATGAGGCCATGCGCGACTGGGTCACCAATGTGGATAATACTTTTTATATCATCGGCACCGCAGCAGGCCCCCATCCGTACCCGCAGTTGGTGCGGGATTTCAACGCCATTATCGGCCGTGAGGCGCGCAGCCAGAGTCTGGTGCAGTTTGGCCGCTTGCCCGATGCCCTGGTGGCCTGCGTTGGCGGCGGGTCTAATGCCATCGGTCTGTTTCACCCTTTCCTGAATGCGGCCGAAGTGCAGATGTATGGCGTCGAGGCCGGTGGCGAGGGGCTGGCTTCCGGTCGGCACGCGGCCCCCCTGAATGACGGTATTCCCGGAGTGCTGCACGGTAACCGCACTTACCTGATGGAGGATGAGGACGGCCAGATTATCGAGACCCATTCGGTATCTGCGGGGCTCGACTACCCGGGGGTGGGTCCAGAACACGCCTGGCTGAAGGATATCGGGCGGGTCCACTATGTCACCGCTGATGATACAGAGGCGCTCGACGCTTTCCGGCGCCTCACCCGTACCGAGGGCATACTGCCGGCGCTGGAGTCCAGCCATGCGGTGGCTTACGCGCTGAAACTGGCGGCTACTATGGCACCGAAGCAGAATATCGTTGTGAACCTCTCCGGTCGCGGCGACAAGGATATTTTTACCGTTGCCGCAATCGACGGGATTGAGGTTTAACCATTCCAAAACCACTTTACAGTGCCGGTTTGGGGTGCGCAAAATCGATTGAATGCCCTGGTATCAGGCCGGGAGTAGCTCAGGGAATACATGTGATAGAACAAAACAGAATTGATCGCCGCTTTGCTGCGCTGGGCAGGGAGGGCCGCAAGGCCCTGGTAACTTACCTCGTTGCCGGGGATGGCGGGCTCGGGAATACAGTTCCCTTGATGCACCAGTTGGTGGCGAGTGGCGCGGATGTGATTGAGTTGGGGGTGCCTTTTTCCGACCCCATGGCGGAGGGGCCAGTGATCCAGAAAGGCCATGAGCGGGCCCTGGCCAATGGCGCCTCGCTACGCAAGTGCCTGGCACTGGTGCAGGAATTTCGCCAGAGGGATGATGTGACTCCGGTGATCCTGATGGGCTACGCCAACCCCATCCAGCGCATGGGTGAGCGCGCCTTTGCCGATGCCGCCTGTGAGGCCGGAGTTGACGGCGCGCTCACCGTGGATTTGCCGGCGGAGGAAGCGGGGCCACTCAATGCGCTGTTGGCGGAGCGCGGTCTGCGCACTATTTTCCTGCTGACGCCCACCACCAGTGATGCGCGTATCCGGGAGATTTCCGCGCTGGCCAGTGGTTTTGTTTACTATGTATCCCTAAAAGGGGTTACCGGAGCCGGCCATCTGGACTTGGACTCTGTACGTGATCAGTTAGCCCATATTCGCCGTTTTACCGGCCTGCCCCTGTGCGTGGGCTTTGGTATCAAGGATGGCGCATCGGCGCAGGCTGTCAGCGCCTACGGTGAGGGTGCGGTCGTGGGCAGCGTATTGGTGTCGGCGATTGGTAGGGCACCGGACGCGACAGCCGCGAGGGAGCGGGTTGGGGCGATTGTCGGCGAAATACGCCAGGCCCTGGACCGGTAAGCGCGGTCCTGTGTTTAGGCACAGGACTGGCCAAAAAGCCAAAAACAGCGGCTGATGTGGCCGGGTTTGGTGTTCGACTTAGTGTTTTAATTCGCAGCCTGAAACTCACCGGTCGGTACAATGCACCGGCCTACTGGAAGCATCCGGATTTGGAAACGAGATGAGCTGGTTAGAGAAGATTGTTCCCGCTGTCATTCGCACCGAGCGCCGCACCGGCGGCAGCAAGGTGCCGGAGGGTGTGTGGAGAAAGTGTGTCAAGTGTGATGCGATGCTTTATCGCCCGGAGCTGGAGCGCAATCTGGATGTTTGCCCCAAGTGTAATCACCATATGCGCATTGGTGCCCGACGCCGGCTGGATATCTTTCTCGACGAGGCGGGACGGGAGGAACTGGCCAGCGATGTGCTACCCGTGGATCGCCTGAAGTTCAAGGATGTGAAGAAATACAAGGACCGCCTGGTGCAAGCGCAAAAATCTACCGGGGAAAAGGACGCGCTGGTGGCCATGCTGGGTACCCTGGAGGGGGCACCACTGGTTGCAGTGGCGTTTGAGTTCGCTTTTCACGGCGGTTCCATGGGCTATGTGGTGGGAGAGCGATTTACCCGTGCGGCCCAGCGTGCCCTGGAGGAGCGGATACCGCTAGTGTGCTTTTCTGCGACCGGCGGCGCGCGGATGCAAGAGGCGTTGATCTCATTGATGCAGATGGCAAAGACCTCCGCGGTGCTTGAAAAGCTGAAGATGGCGGGGGTGCCCTATATCTCCATTATGACCGATCCGGTCTACGGCGGTGTCTCCGCATCCCTGGCGCTGCTGGGGGATATCAACGCAGCTGAGCCCGGTGCCCGCGCCGGTTTTGCCGGGCCCAATATCATTGAGCAGACTATTCGCCAGAAGCTGCCCAAAGGGTTCCAGCGCAGTGAGTTTTTGCTGGAGCACGGCGCGATCGATCTGATCATTCCGCGCAGGGAGATGCGGTCAACGGTATCGCGCCTGCTGGGAAAGCTGAGCGGCCATTGATGCCCGGTTATGTCGTGGCCAGGCGGCCGCTGTGCCGATCGTTTTTACAACTGCGCTGGCCCCCCTTGTGACTTGCCCAACGATGCTCTCATTACAAGACTGGCTCTCCCGCCTGGAGCGCTTGCATCCCACTGAAATCGAGCTGGGTCTGGAGCGCGTCTCCCGTGTGGCCAGGGCTTTGGGCGTACAGAAGCCCGCACCCACGGTGATTACGGTTGCCGGAACCAATGGCAAGGGAACCTGTGTGGCTGTGATGGAAGCCCTTCTGTGCAGCGCCGGTCGATCTGTTGGCGCTTACAGCTCTCCGCATCTGTTGCGCTTTAATGAACGGGTGCGCATCAATGGCAGAGCGGTGCCTGATAAAGACCTGGTCAGGGCCTTCGAAGTGGTGGAGGCCGCCCGTGGCGAGACCAGCCTGACCTACTTTGAGTTCACCACCCTGGCGGCCCTGTGGCTTTACCAGCGTGCCGGCATCGAGTTCGCACTGCTGGAAGTGGGCCTCGGGGGGCGCCTGGACGCGGTCAATCTGGTGGATACGGATCTGGCTATTATCACCAGTGTGGCCATGGATCATGAGGACTGGCTGGGCAGCGATCGGGAAATGATTGGGAGCGAAAAGGCCGGAATTTTGCGACCGGGTATCCCCTTTGTCTGTGCGGACAGGGCACCGCCGCGATCCGTTGTGTCCGCAGCGGAAAATCTCGCTGGTTTCAGCTACTTTATTGATCGGGATTTCACTGTAGCGGCTGGCAGTGGCGGGGGCCTCTATCGGTTTGGCGCGCTGACGCTGACAATCCCGCCCATCAACTTGTCCTATGCCAGCACTGCTGCTGCAATCACTGCCCTGGCACTGCTCAATGCATTGCCACAACAGGGCATCGGGGCCGTATTGTCCCGTATAGCACTGCCGGGACGCTGTCAGCAGGTGCAGTGGCGTGAACGCACCTTGTTGCTGGATGTTGGCCACAACCCCGCCGCTGCGGCTCACCTGGCGCGCTGGCTGGAATCCCACCGGGTGACGGGGGAGACCCATGCCCTGGTGGCAGCCATGGCGGATAAGAACCTGAGTGGTCTGTTTGCCCCACTGACACTCCTGGTAGACCGATGGCACCCGGCATTGTTGCCGGACAATATCCGCGCTGCGGGGGCAGGGGCTCTCTGTTCTGGTCTGCGAGCGGCGGGTATTGAGGTAACGAAAGTGGATAGCCGCTGTCCAACGGTTGCCACTGGGTTGCAACAGCTGCTGCTGACTATAGGGCCGCAGGACAGGTTGCTTGTATTTGGATCCTTCTTTACTGTGGCGGAAGTTCTGCAGCAGATACGAGACGAGGGTAATGGAGAATTGCGAGGACAAGTCCTCTCCTAGGGGACGGCTGAATGACGGTTTCAAGCAGCGTATTGTCGGTGCGCTGGTGCTTGTCGCTCTCGCTGTGATCTTCCTGCCGAGCCTTTTGGATCGCGAAGCCGCGAAAGGCTATATCAGTGAAGTGAGCCAGATTCCCTCAGAACCGGATATTCACCCCATCGAGATTGCCAAGCCGGAGCCTGTGGTGGATGTGGCCCCGGCGCCCGCGCCTGAGGCGGCCTTCCAACCGGCTGTGCCCGAGCAGTTTTCCAATCCGCCGGCGCTGGCTGAACAGAACACCGGTTCTCCGCCTGCCGACAAACAGGCCCAGGACAGCCCTGCACTCAGCACCAATACCTCCACTGTTCCCAGCAAGGGCGCTTCGCCCCTGGCGGATGCCCAGGGCCTGCCAATGGCCTGGGTTGTACAGGTGGCCTCTTATCGGGAGGCCACTCGGGCGGAGCAACTGCGTATACGCTTGATGGATAAAGGTTACCGGGCCTACACTCGCACTGTGCAGACCGACAAGGGGCGTCTGGTGCGGGTCTTTGTCGGGCCCAAGATCAATAAGGCGGATGCCCAGGTCCTGAAACGCAAACTGGATACTTTGCTGCAGACGCAAACCCTGATTCTGCGTTTTTAAGGTTCTGTACATATATGATCGCGGTACCCCCCTCTGCCTGGGCATCAGCAGGGTGTGAGGGCACCGGTTTGCGGTTGTGTGTTTGCATTTTTATTCGGTAAAAACTCATGGCTGTATGGCGAATCGCCCAAGGAGCTTTGTTCCTGGGGGATTAAATTCCAGTGGGTTGGCCTACAGCTTCACGCGCTTGGTCCCATAAGTTAGAATGCGCGCTCTTTGCGGCAACAGCCGCCACGCAGGTGGGTTGAATGAATTGGGCTGACTGGATCATTCTGGCAATTGTGGGTATCTCCACGCTCATCGGGCTCGGTCGGGGTTTTGTGCGTGAAACCCTGTCACTACTCACCTGGGTCGCCGCTTTTATTGTCGCCATGCTGTTTCGAGACCAGTTGGCGCCACTGCTTTCCAATCTCGTCGATACCCCTTCCCTGCAGGTGATTACCGCTTTTGCCATCCTGTTTTTCGGCACGCTATTAGTTGGTGCCGGTCTGAATACGATGCTCTCCGCTTTTGTCGAGTCCACCGGTTTATCCGGCACCGACCGGGTGCTGGGGGTGCTGTTTGGCCTGGTGCGTGGCAGTATTGTAGTGATGGCCCTATTGATACTGGCGCCGGCGCTGGTACCGGTGGAACAGGACAGTTGGTGGGGGGATTCGGTGTTGATTGCCCATTTCCTTGAGTTCGAGGGCAGTACGCGGGCGCTGGCCAAGTCCGTCATGGACTTCTTCGTAACGTTGTTTTAATCGGCTGCTAGCGCCGCTTTCTCGATCAAGTAAGGTCAAAACTATGTGTGGTATTATCGGTGTCGTCGGTAAGAGTGACGTCAATCTGCAGCTCTATGATGGCCTCACCCTATTGCAACACCGGGGGCAGGATGCCGCCGGCATCGTGACCTGTGACGATGACCGCTTGAACCAGCAGAAAGCCAATGGTCTGGTGCGCGATGTATTCCGCGCGCGCCATATGGAGCGTTTGAAGGGTAATTTCGGCATTGGTCATGTGCGCTATCCCACGGCGGGCAGTTCCGGTCCCGCACTGGCGCAGCCGTTCTATGTGAACTCCCCCTACGGCATTGCCATGGCTCACAATGGCAATCTGACCAATATGCGAGAAGTGGTGGACGAGATCTTCCAGCAGGACCTGCGCCATATCAATACTGATTCCGATTCCGAAGTCCTGCTGAATGTCTTTGCCCACGAGCTGCACAAACTGCACAAGCTGCAGCCCAAAGCGGATGATATTTTCACTGCCATGCGCGGTGTGCATAAGCGCGTGCGCGGTGCCTATGCCTGTGTGGCCCTGATTGTGAGTTACGGCATCGTCGCCTTCCGCGACCCCAACGGCATCCGCCCGCTGGTGTATGGGAAACGTGAAACGGAAAAGGGTACCGAGTATATGGTGGCTTCCGAATCCGTGGCCCTGGACGTGCTCGGTTACACCCTGGTGCGGGACGTGGCGCCCGGTGAGGCGATTTATATCGAGCTGGACGGCACAGTGCACTCCGAGCAGTGTGCCGGGGACCCGTATCTGACTCCCTGTATTTTTGAACATGTGTACTTCGCGCGCCCGGACTCCATTATGGACGGTGTGTCTGTACACAAGGCGCGCCTGCGCCAGGGCGAGCACCTGGCAGACAAAATTCTGCGCCTGTGCCCGGACCACGATGTCGATGTGGTGATCCCCATCCCCGATTCCGCCCGCACTGCCGGCCAGACAGTGGCTCACCGCCTGGGTGTGAAGTTCCGTGAAGGTATGGTGAAAAACCGCTATATCGGCCGTACCTTTATCATGCCCGGACAGAGGCAGCGCAAAAAATCCGTGCGCCAGAAGCTCAATGCGATCGAACTGGAATTCCGCGGCAAGAATGTCCTGCTGGTGGATGACTCCATTGTGCGCGGCACCACCTGCAAGCAAATTATACAAATGGCCCGCGATGCCGGTGCCGCGAAGGTGTATTTCGCCAGCGCCGCCCCCGCGGTGAAATACCCCAATGTATACGGTATCGATATGCCATCCGCCAATGAACTGGTGGCCCACGGCCGCACCACCGAGGAGATTTGTGCGGAGATCGGTGCCGACTGGCTGATCTATCAGGATCTGGAGGATCTGGTACTCAGCTCCAGCAGCGGTAACCAGAAAATCGACCGTTTCGATTGCTCCGTGTTCGACGGCAACTACATTACCCGCGATGTGGACGATCAGTACCTCGACGACCTGCACGCGGCGCGCAACGACGACGCCAAGCACAAAAAGGTTGATACCAGTGCCCTGTAGGTGATCTCCAGCGCGCTCTTCACAGCAGAAGAGGGCGCCATAGAGCACCATTTCGGGTAAGATGACCGCTTCGGTAAATACTGACCGGGAAGCGGTATATGCTTGAAGACGACAGTTACGCTCTGGAAACCCTGGCGGTGCGCGCCGGGCAGGTCCGCTCGCCGGAGGGGGAGCACTCAGAGGCGCTCTATCTCACCTCCAGCTTCGTTTTTCCCTCCGCCGCGGAAGCCGCCAGGCGTTTTTCCGGCGAGAGTGCCGGAAACGTCTACTCCCGCTATACCAACCCCACCGTGCGCATGTTTGAAGCGCGCATCGCCGCTTTAGAGGGTGGCGAGGCCGCGGTGGCGACGGCCAGTGGCATGGCCGCCATTCTCAGTATTTGCATGGCCCTGCTGCAAAGCGGCGACAGCGTGGTCTGCTCCCGCAGTGTGTTCGGCACCACCACAGCGCTGTTCGGGCGCTATATGGAAAAATTCGGTGTGGGTGTGCGCTATGTGGATCTCACCGATATGGAGGCGTGGGAGCAGGCGGTGGATGCCTCCACCAGGCTGCTGTTTATGGAAACCCCCTCCAACCCGCTTTGCGAGGTGGCGGATATCCGCGCCCTGGCGGAAGTGGCCCACAGTGCCGGTGCACTACTGGTGGTGGATAACTGTTTCTGCACCCCGGCCCTACAGCGCCCACTGGCGCTCGGTGCCGATCTCGTGGTGCACTCCGCCACGAAGTTCCTCGATGGCCAGGGGCGCGCCCTGGGCGGTGTCGCCGTGGGCAGGGAGGCAGTCATAGACGAGTTGGTGGTTTTCCTGCGCACCGCCGGACCCAGTATGAGTCCGTTTAACGCCTGGGTGTTCCTCAAGGGGCTGGAGACGTTGAACCTGCGGATGCAGGCCCACTGTACCAACGCGTTGGATCTGGCCTGGTGGCTGGACGAGCAGGAGGTGGTGCAGCGGGTCAATTATACCGGCCTGCCCAAACATCCCCAGCACCGACTTGCCCGCGAGCAGCAGACCGCTTTTGGCGCGGTATTGAGTTTTACCGTGCGCGGTGGTCGCGAGCAGGCCTGGACAGTGATCGACAGCTGCAGAATCCTGTCCTGTACTGCCAACCTGGGTGATGCCAAGAGCACCATCGTGCACCCGGCCACCACCACCCACGGGCGCCTCAGTGAAGAAGATAAAAACCGTGCCGGCATCACGGAGAACCTGATCCGCATCTCCGTAGGGCTCGAGCATGTAGAGGACCTCAAGCGCGATCTGATGCGGGGGTTGTCCCGGCTGTAAGTGTCGCGATTTACCGCTAGCGCAGCGGGGGCGGGGCCCCTGCGCCTATGATGAATAGTGGGGCGACATCAACCGGTGCCGGAGGGGCGATTGGGTGGCCGTCCCTGCCGGTAATGGGGGAGCCGACACCGGGGCCGCAAAACGGCCAGAGCAATATTGAGCAGTAATGGATTTGCCGTGCAAAAAATAGTTTCCGCCGTCGTTTCCGATGTTGGCCGTGTCCTGTTGGGCAAAGAGCGCCAGGTACAGCTGGCGCTGGCCTGCCTGCTGTCCAGGGGCCACCTGCTGATTGAGGACCTGCCCGGCATGGGCAAGACCACCCTGGCGCACGCGCTGGCGCAGGTGCTGGGTCTCTCTTACAAGCGGGTGCAGTTCACCAGCGATATGCTGCCGGCGGATATCCTCGGTGTGTCGATTTTTGATCGGCAGTCGAGCCAGTTCCGTTTCCATGAAGGCCCGGTGTTCAGCCAGGTGCTGCTGGCCGACGAGATCAACCGCTCCTCGCCGAAAACCCAGAGCGCCCTGCTGGAAGCCATGGAGGAGGGCCAGGTCAGCGCCGATGGTGAGACGCGAATGCTGCCACAGCCGTTTTTTGTCATCGCCACCCAGAACCCACTGCAGCAGTCGGGTACCTTTCCCCTGCCGGAATCCCAACTGGACCGCTTCCTGATGCGGATCAGCCTCGGCTATCCCACCCGTGAAGCGGAGCGGGCCCTGTTCCTGGGCACTGACCCCCGTCGGCAACTGGCCGAAATACAACCGCGCATTGATATCAGCACCCTGAAGAAAATGCAGCATCTGGTGGGGCGGGTGAAAACCTCTGAAAGCCTGCTGGATTACCTGGAGCGGCTGGTACTGTACACACGCCGGAGCCCCGACTGCACCGTGGGTCTGTCGCCGCGGGGTGCCCTGGCGCTGTTGTGTGCGGCGAAAGCCTGGGCCCTGATCCACAACCGTGGCCATGTGCTGCCGGAGGATATACAGGCGGTTCTGCCCTCCGTAGCCGGACACCGCCTGCAGAGCGACAGTGGCAATGGCGACCAGCTGGTGGAGCGCCTGATGCGCCAAGTGGATATTATCGCGGCCTGAGCAGATGAGTGTGACCCGCAATACCGCAGGTAACCCTTTCCGCGCGTTGGCCGAGCGCTGGCTCAACCGGCGTGCGCCCCGCGCCCGCGCCATCGCCCTCAATCACCGCCGCCTGTTTATTCTCCCCACCCGCGCGGGGCTCGGGTTCCTGCTGATGATCGCACTGTTGTGGCTGCTGGCCACCAACTACGAGAATAATCTGGTATTTGCCCTGACCTTTTTACTGGTTAGTGCTTTTGTGATTTTACCGGTACACACCTTCGCCAACCTGACGGGTTTACATTTGCAACTGCTGGGCACCCGCCCGGCTTTTGCCGGGGATTTTACCGAGGCGAATATCAATGTCCGCCGCGAAGGCAAGCGTAAACGGGAGTGGATACAGCTGGGTTGGCCGCCGGAAGAGGGGAGGTATGTGGACCTGTGTGATCAAGCCGGCACAGATGTCTGCATTGCCATGCCCGTGGTGGCGCGGGGGCGGGTACAGGCTCCGCGCCTGCGTATCGAGAGCCGCTTTCCCCTGGGCCTGTTTTGCTGCTGGAGTTGGCTCGACCTGGATATCGAGTTTCTGGTGTACCCGCGGCCGGTATCTGCCGGTCCACTCCCTGTGGGTGCCGCCCAGAGTGAGGGCGAGAGTGGCGAGGTGCGCCGCGGGCACGATGACCTCAACGCCCTCAAGCCGTACCAGCCCGGCGATTCACTGCGCCACCTGGCCTGGAAGCAATACGCCGCCGGGCGCGACCTCTACAGCAAGGAGTACGAGAGCCGCACTGACGGGCGTCTGTGGCTGGACTGGGAGTTGCTCGACGGGCGGGATGTGGAAACCCGCCTGAGTAACCTGTGCCATTGGGTGCTGCAGGCGGAGAGACAGCAGCTTGCCTACGGCCTGCGCCTGCCCGGTACCCGTATTGCGCCTGCCCTGGGGCCGAAACATCAGCAACAGGTACTTCGAGCCCTGGCCCTGTTTCCGAAGTGGGGGAGCTGATGGCGAGCGCCAGGGAATGGTTGCCCCTCGAGAGCCTGGTGTGGATTTTTACCGCGCAGTTTGTCGCCCTGCTACCCCAGTTCACCCAGTTGCCCCTGTGGATTCCCTTTGCCTGGGCTTTTGCAGTTTACTGGCGCCTGGAGGTTTTCCGTGGGCGTCGCGACCTGCCTGGACGCACCCTGAAACTACTGGTGATTTTGCTGACCACAGCGGGACTGTCACTATCCTACCGACGCTGGTTTGCACTGGAACCCATGGTGGCGCTGCTGGCGCTGTCGCTCACCCTGAAAAACCTGGAGCTGGTGAGCCGCCGTGACGCTTTTGTCAGTCTGCTGCTGGCCTATTTCGTGGCGGCGACACTGTTTGTACGGGAGCAGACCATCCCATTTGCCCTCTACGGTCTGCTCTGTGTGGTGGTGATTACAGCCGCATTAGCTGCACAGTTGGGGGGCTTCAGTGCGCGCCCGCGCCGGGCCTTGGGTCTCTCAACCCGTCTGCTGGCCCAGGCCGCACCGCTGATGCTGTTGCTGTTTGTGGCGATGCCGC
The DNA here is from genome assembly GCF_030731025.1 of Microbulbifer sp. 2205BS26-8. NCBI lineage: Bacteria > Pseudomonadati > Pseudomonadota > Gammaproteobacteria > Cellvibrionales > Microbulbiferaceae > Microbulbifer > Microbulbifer sp. 2205BS26-8. Next base: position 12,870 of record NZ_JAVAMR010000023.1, read on the forward strand.
GCCTGGGGCCACTCTGGTCTGTGCCCCAGGACACTGCCGCGGGGCGTACCGGGGTGAGCGATTCCATGGCGCCGGGGGATTTTACCCGCCTGTCCAAATCCGACAAACCGGTGTTGCGCATCGCTTTCGACGGCCCCATACCGCCGCCGGAACAGCGCTACTGGCGCGGGCTGGTCTACTCCGAATTCGATGGGCGCACCTGGCGCCAGGGTTTTGCTGTCGACCCCCGCAATGGGGGGCGGGTGTATTGGAAAAGCGGTGAGCGGTCCCTGCCACAAGTGGGCCCGCGCTATCGCTACCAGGTGATCCAGGAGGCGAGCCGTGACCCGTGGCTGTTCGCACTGGCGCGCCCGGCTTCCGACAGTGCCGGGGTGGGGGCCACCACCGATGATCGCTTGGTCAAGCGCACGCCGGTTTTCAACCGCTTTGCCTATGACGTGCGCTCCTGGCCCAGGGATTCCCAACCTGCGCCGGTGCCACTCAGCAGCGCCGAGCGGCGTCGCAATCTGCAGCTGCCTCCGACCGGCAATGCGCGCACTCGCGCGTGGGTGGCGCGCCTGCGCCGGCAGGGCCTGGGTGCCAGTGATATTTCCGCACAGTTGCTCGCGCGCTACAACCGCGAGTTCACCTACACACTGAGTCCCCCGGCTTTGGGTAGCGATAGTGTGGACGCGTTTCTGTTCGACAGCCGCCAGGGTTTCTGTGAGCATTTTGCCAGCAGCTATGTTTTTGCCATGCGCGCAGCGGGGGTACCGGCGCGGGTGGTGGCCGGCTACCAGGGCGGGGAATGGGTGAGCGGCGAGGAGTACCTGCTGGTACGGGAATACGATGCCCACGCCTGGGCGGAGGTCTGGTACCAAGGGCGCGGTTGGCAGCGGATTGACCCGACAGCGGCGGTAGCACCGGAACGGGTGCGCGACGGCCTGGAAAGTGCGGCAGGTGTAGAATTTATGCAGGATGCCCTGCTGCCCTGGCACCGTGTGGATATTCTGATGAAACTGCGCCTGCAGTGGGACAGGATCAACTACCGTTGGTACCAGACAGTCGTAAGCTTTGATGGGGACAGGCAGCGGGATTATCTGCAACGCCTGTTGGGCAAGATTTCCCCGCTGCGTATGGCGCTGTTACTCGCCGTGCCGACTGCAGTGGTACTGCTGGGTCTGCTGCTATGGATTTGGCGCGGTGGTCAGGGGGGCAAGCTGTCCCCGGCAGAACGCCTCTATGATAAATTCTGCCGGCGTATGGCGCGCGCAGGATTGGTGCGCGGCACTGGCGAGACACCGCGGGACTATGCGCAGCGTATCGGCGAGGCCAGACCGCAGCTAGCAGCCCTGGCCCAAGGTGTCACCGACGCTTTCGAGGGCGCGGCTTACGGTGAAGATCAGGCCGCGCTGAACGCTTTGCGCCGGCTGTTGCGCTGGCGTCTTATGTTGCCTGGATTGATCCAGCGCGCGCGCGATGGACAGGCGCTGACAGAGCACTAATCCTTGGACAACCTCTCTCTCAAGATGCCGCTCAGGCTGCAGCGATTCCTCCTGGGTTACAGCGGTACTTCCCTGGCCACCGGTCTGCAGGTGATCCTGTTGCCCTGGATCGCCCTCACGGTGGTGAATCTGCCGGCGTTACAATTGGGTTGGGTACAGGCATCGGTGTTGTTGCCGAATCTGCTCCTGCTGCTGTTTGGGGGTGCCGTGGCGGACCGGCGCGATCCCGCCGTGGTATCGGCGCTGGCCTGCTTCGGCCTGGCTTTGTGCCACACAGCGCTGCTGCTGTGCTTCACCCTGTTTGTTATCAGTTTGCCGGTGCTGCTGGCCTATGGCATTTGTCTTGGGATCTGCAGCGCTTTTTTACAGCCGTCACGGGACAACCTGGTACAGCGCAGTGCCCGCAATCCAAAGGGGCGGTCATCGGAGCGGTGTGTGCAGACAACGGTTACCTGGATGATGCTGGCCCAGTACGGTGGCCAGGCTGCCGGTATGTTGCTGGCCAGTCGTTTTGACCAGTGGGGACTGGGGTCCCTTTTGGGGGTGCAGATTGCGGCGTTGCTGCTCTCTGCAGTTTTCCTCCTCTCACTTCGGGAGCGCGGTGTCAGTGTGGCTGTGGTGGAACAACGCCCGCATGCACTGATTCTCGACGGTCTTTCGCAGACCTGGCGGCGTCCGGTACTCCGCGAACTCACAGCATTGATGGCGTTTAACGGGTTTGTGCACATCGGCGTTTTCCTGGTAGTGCTGCCACTGCTGGCTGAGGGCTACGGTCGCGGCGCCAGTTATTATGCAACGCTACAGCTGGCCTTTGTGGCCGGTACGGTCACCGCCACAGTGACCATGTTACGCCGTGGCCAGGGTCCGGAGCCGGGGCGGGGTATCCTGATGTGCCTGCTTTACAGTGCGGCTCTGTTGGTTGCCATTAGTTTCGGACCCACGCCTCTGGGCCTGATCTTGCTGTGCCTTTGCTGGGGTGCTGTTGCAGCGGCCTCTGCGGGGTTGGGACGCGGTATCGTCCAGTTGCTGGCACCGGCGGATTACCGCAGTCGGATCATATCCATTTACCAGCTAGCCCTGTTTGGTTCTGCAGCGCTCGGTGCTCTGGCGGCGGGTGTGTTGAGCGAATACGCAGCGCCTCTCACCACCCTGCTGTGGGCTGGTATCCTGAGTTTTGTGGCGTTTGTGCTGGCGGCGGTAAGCGGGGCGCTGCGCCGAATAAAAGTACCCGATAGTACAGCGTGATGACAGCCGTCAGAGAGCATGGGCAACTGCCAAGCGCACACCCTACTATTGGCAGTGAAGCCCGGTTTGTTGGAGGTTTTTGTTGAGTGTGGTGAAAAGTAAAAATACCAGTAGCAATTGGTCTGAGCGGGTGACGCGCAGCAGTCATGCCTTGGATTTGGGCGAAGGACTGTTCAGCCTGGATGACCCAAGAGCCATTGCGCGGACATTGAAAAGGGCGGCCGAGACCCGTGGGCAGCGCAAATCTGACCCCTACCGTTCCGCCATGGCTATGCTGACGTTCTATATCAATCGTGCAGGCAAGCGCTTGCCTGCGCACAGGCGCCGGGTACTGAAAGCGGCCAAGGCCGAATTGCGCGGGCTTTATGGGCGTGAGCGCCGGCATTGAACCGGCGCAGCACGGGATGGCTTACGGAACTCAGGGCGCCTGGCAGGGCAGGCAGCGCAGATAAAGGGCGCGGGGGTCGCGATAGCTTTGCAGTTTGGCAATTGGCGCCAACACAGGCTGTACGCTGTTCAACCAAGCCCCTAAAGGCAGGTTGGCTTCAAGGCGTGCGGCGAGCTGTGCGTCCACATTGTCACTCAGGGCACGCAGAAACTTTTCGCCTGGGGTCATATCTCGCTGGATCTCTACGATATCGTATTCTTCAACGCCAGCAAGTTGTGCTGCGTCGGCGACGGCATCACTGAGATTGCCCAGGTCATCCACCAGTCCCAGCTTCTTTGCGGCGCGCCCGGTCCACACCTGTCCCTGGGCAATTTTGTGCACTTCTTTCGGGGTGCTGCCTCGGGCTTCGGCGACAATGCGCAGAAAGCGTGCGTAGGTGTTGTCGACCCCCTGTTGCAGTATGCTGGCGGCCGCTTCCGAGAGGGGGCGGTCCAGGCGCATGCTTCCGGCCAGGTCCGTGGTGCCCACGCCATCGGTGTAAATACCGATGGATTCAAGGGAGTCCTCAAAGGTTGGGAAGGCGCCGAATACGCCGATTGAACCTGTGATGGTGGCGGGGGAAGCCCAGATGCGGTCGCCAGCGGTGGCGATCCAGTATCCACCAGATGCAGCCACGCTGCCCATGGAAATCACCACTGGAATATCCGCTTCGCGGGTGGTTAGCAGTTCCTGCCGAATTTCCTCCGAGGCGAAGGCGGAACCGCCACCGCTATCGATACGCAGTACCAGGGCATCCACTTTCTTCTCGCGCGCCTGGGCAATCAGCTTGCCCAGACTCTTGCTGCCAATTCTGCCGGCGGGGGCCTGGCCATCGACAATGGTGCCACTGGCGGTGATTAGACCGACTTTGCTGGATTGCTGGAGTTTCCTGGCGGTGTCGGCGAGGGTGTGGCTGCGCAGATAATTAAGGGCATCGATGGATTTGTATCTGCGTTTGTTTTTTTCATCCTCGCCGATGGCTTTTTTCAGTTCTTCCATGGCCTCGTTGCGGCTGGCGAGTTGATCCACCAATTTATTGGCCAGTGCCGCCTCGGCCCAGCTGCCCCCGTGCTGCGACAGCTTCTGAGGCAGCTCGTCGATAAACAAATCGATACTCTCGGCGGGCAGGTTGCGTAGACCGGTCACCTGCTCGGTGTATTCACCCCAGAGTTCGCGCAACCAGCGCTGGTTGTTCTCGCGAGAGGCGGGGGACATGTTGTCGCGGGTGTAGGGCTCGATAAAGTCCTTGTAATCCCCCACACGGAACACATGGAAATTCACCTTCAGCTTGTCCAGCGCGCTTTTTACATAATTGCGGTAGACGCCAAAACCGGTGAGTATCACCGAGCCCATAGGGTTTAGATAGACCTTGTCGGCGTGGCTGGCGAGAAAATACTGGGCCTGGGTATAGTTGTCCCCCACCGCGTAAATGGGCTTGCCGGCGGCTTTAAAGCGCTGCAGAGAGGCGCCAATTTCGTCCAGTTTGCTGAGGCTGCCCCCCACCATCTGATCCATTTCCAGTACCAGTGAGGAGATGCGCTTGTCCTTGGCGGCATGGTCGATTGCATCGACCAGATCTTTGACGCGGACCTCCATAGGGCTGTTTGAGCCTCCCAGGAAGATTGGCAGCGTGGCGGGTTGGGAGAGTTCATCCACAAGAAAGCCGCTGGGCGCCACGCGCAGAGCGGCGCCCTGGGGGACTGCCAGTTGGTCGTCCTTGCTGAAGATGGCGATACCGAGAAACAAGAGCACCAACAGGAACAGCAGGTTGGTGAACACACGTCTCAACCAAGTAATGGAAGCGCCAATAGCACTGAAAAAACTGCGCACTAGGCCTTTTTTGGGGGGTGAATCAGTCAAACTTCAAAACTCCTTAGCGCGTTGGGGGTTCAGTCGTTTTCGCGCATCTTTCTTTTGAATCATAGGTAGGGTGTCCGCCAGGGGGCTACTGCAGGCGATGCCAGCGACTGCTCATCATTGCAGAAAAGAATAGAATAAGGCTTAAGACCAGCATGGCGCCATCCTGCCAGCCGCGTGTAGGCATCATTACGTCGACAATACCGGTGGTGATGTACAAAAGCAGGATGAAACAAAGCCATAGATAGCTGCGGTAGCGTTGTTGAATCAGGCCGGGCAACACCAGCAGTAGCGGTAGGGTCTGTATGCACCACAGCGGTAGGGAACCGCCCTCCAAAAACAGGTTCCACACCGCAAACAGCACCAACAGGCCGATATAACAGAACCAGTTGATGATCAGTGCCATTTTCAACTTGTACTGCACGGCATGGTTCACTGAGAGCCCCCAATCCCGCCACTGGCTGGTGTTTGTCGCAAAGCCCCGGCCAGCCTGCCGATGCGGGCACCGAGTGCCCGGCACAGGGTAATTTCATCCTCACTCAGTATGCTGGTACCGTCTCTGGCCCAGTGCGAGGCACCGTAGGGGGTGCCGCCTGTGTGGGTGCGATTCAGCCCCGCCTCGGAATAGGGGATACCGGCGATCAGCATGCCGTGGTGTAACAATGGCAGCATCATGGAGATAAGCGTGGTCTCCTGCCCGCCGTGCAGGCTGTTGCTTGAGGTAAATACCGCGGCGGGCTTGCCAGTCAGGCTGCCCTCCAGCCAGAGATCGCTGGTTTGATCGAGGAAATAGCGCATCGGTGAGGCCATATTGCCAAAGCGGGTGGGGCTGCCCATGAGCAGGCCGGCGCAGTGACGCAGATCCTCGAATGTACAGTAGGGGGCGCCCTCACTGGGTACCGGCGCCAAGCTGGCCTCGGTATCAGGAGATACACTGGGCACTGTGCGCAGGCGTGCGGTCATGCCCGATGACTCCACACCGCGGGCAAGCTCTGCACCCATACGCTCAGTGGCGCCGGTGCGGCTGTAATAGAGCACTAGAACATAGGCAGCCGGTAAACCCGCATCCATTACAGCAGCTCCAGTACCGCTTCCGGTGGGCGACCGATGGCAGCTTTTTCGCCCTTAACAACAACCGGGCGCTGGATCAGAATGGGATTCTGCACCATTGCATTGATCAGCTGTGCTTCACTCAGTGTTTTGTCTTGCAGGTTCAACTGCCTGTAAAGTGGCTCTCCGTGACGCATTAAGTCACGTGCGCCGGTGCCGAGCTTGGCAATTATCTCCTTGAGGATCTGTACCGACGGTGGTGTTTCCAGGTAGAGGACCACTTCCGGCTCCAGTCCTTGTTCCTGTAATAGCTGCAGGGTCTGGCGGGATTTTGAACAACGAGGGTTGTGGTAAATCGTCCACATCTTGGCGATATCCTGTTAATGTTTGGCGTATTCTAACCGAATAACCTTGCGGAGTTCTAAGCTTGGGCAAGTACTGCCCTGTTGTGCAAGCGTTCGCACAGCGCAAGATATCAAAACGGGAACCACCATGCGGAACTGGGTGAATCACTGGCGGCGTTTTGCGGTGTCACTGTGGACACTGTTCAACGAGAAGGGCTGCCAGCGGAGCGCGGCGGCCCTCACCTATATCACCCTGTTCGGGATAGTACCGCTGGTGACTGTGAGCTATGCGATGTTGTCGTTGTTTCCGGACTTTGCCGGCCTTCAGAGCAAGTTGCAGGAACAGATTTTTTCCCACTTCGTGCCCCAGAGCGGGCGTGAGGTGCAGGAATATATCAGCAGCTTTTCCACCCAGGCCCAGCGCCTCACCGGTGTGGGCATCGCCATGCTGATTATTACTTCCGGACTGACGCTGCGCAGTATCGAAGGAACCTTCAATTCCATCTGGGATGTATCCCGTGGACGCAGTGGGGTCTCCAGTTTCCTGCTCTACTGGGCGATACTCAGCCTGGGGCCGATTCTGTTGGGCGCGGGGTTGGCCACCAGTACCTATCTGTTGTCCCAGAAACTGTTTCTGGGCGGAGAGGATGGTTTGGGTTTGATGGCGGTTGCGTTGAGGCTGCTGCCTTTTATTTTTACCAGTGCCATCTTTACCCTGCTTTTTACCGCGGTACCCAACTGTTACGTGCCCCTGCGCCACGGGATTGAAGGTGGTGTTATTACCTCAATCGCCTTTGAAGTGATGAAATACCTGTTTGGAGTCATTGTTGCGCGCAGTTCGGTGCAGGCGATTTATGGGGCCTTTGCCTTTGTGCCGCTGTTTCTGCTGTGGATTTATCTGATGTGGATGCTGGTGCTGGCGGGCTGTGTGCTTGTGCGCACCCTTTCAATGTATCAGTCGGCGACTCAGGGGCGCCGGCATACGGACCTGGTGGCAACCCTGATTGTACTTTGGCAGCTGTATACCGGCGGCCGGCATGGGCAGCCTTTGCGCGAACGGGATATTGCCCTGGTGGGCATCAAGTTTGGCCAGTGGCGGCGCCTGAGCAAGGTACTGCAGGATCATGGCGTTCTTACCCGGACCGACAGGAATGATTATGTCCTGATGCGCGACCTGAACACTGTTCCACTGATGGAATTGACCGCCTGGCTCACCCCCCAGTGGATACCCGGTGACATTCCGGAGGACCTGCCAGGGTTGCGATGGTACAGCGAGGTGGAGCGGCGCCTTGCCAATACGCGAGATTTTGCCAGCGAACAACTCAGGGTTACTATTGGAGCGCTGTTCAAGGCTGCCTGTGATTGCGAAGATGCAGCGCAGCACGGTGTTGCGCCTGTGGGCGAGGCTGAAACTAATAGTGGTGAAGCAGCCCGGTATGAGGGGGGAAACGATGTGTCTGACAACGATAAAAGAAAAGCTGAAAAGCACCCTGGGGGCCGTCTTTCTGTGCTCGGTCGGCGCAATAAGCGCCTGTGATACAGACAGGGTTTTGAAAACTGTTGGTGGAGAACCGATTGATACGGAGGGAAAGATTCTACTGGTTAATTACTGGGCGCTGTGGTGCAAGCCTTGTCGTGAAGAGGTGCCGATACTGAACCAGTTTGCACAAAGCCAGGAAAATATTGTGGTAGTGGGGGTGAATTTTGATACCCTGCCGATTTCTGTCGTTACTGGGCAGATGGCCAAGCTGGGGATTGAATTTCCAGTGCTGTCCTCTGAGCCTGCCGGGCGTTGGGGGCAGCCCCGGCCCGATGTGTTGCCGACAACCCTGATTATCAATGCCGATGGCACTTGGAAAAAAACATTGGTAGGCCCCCAGACCGCTGCAGAGTTCAGGTTGGCACTGCAGTAATCTGTCCGATCCACGATGTACTGTATAAAACTATAACTATTGCAACTATAGGGCTTTGGCGCATCACTGATAGCATGCCGCCACTTTCCAGTTTGCCCGGGGTGGGATTCACATATCATGCATATCAGCTCCTTCGCTCTACTGTTTTTCTTTGCGGTTTTGTTATACGTCCTGCACCGCTGGCACAGTGGAACCGATTCTCTTGCACCGGCAGTCTTTGCCGGCCTGCTCCTCGGGTCTGTGTTCGGAGCAACGCTGCAGTTGTCACGGGGATGGGGAGCCATGCCCGGGGAGATTTTGCCGTGGATAGAGATGTTGGGAGACGGTTATGTGAGTTTGCTGTACATGCTGGTGATGCCCCTGGTGCTTACCTCTATTCTGGTAGCAGTGGTGAAGGTGAGTCACACCCAGGCATTGGGTAAAATCAGTGTTTCGGTGCTGGCGGTGTTACTGGGCACAACGGCAGTGGCAGGGCTGATTGGCGTGACTATGGCGGAGTTGTTCGGATTGTCCGTTGCTGGTTTGGTTGAGGGTAGTCGTGAGGCTGCACGGGCTGAAGTTCTCAATGAGCGCATCGGACGGGTGAGTGACCTCGCGATCCCGGAGATTATCGCCTCGTTTATCCCGCGCAATATTTTTCAGGACTTGACCGGAGACCGCTCTACTTCGGTGATTGCAGTGGTTATTTTCGCAGTGCTACTGGGACTTGCTGCACTGGCGGTGCGCCGCGAGTTCCCGCAAGAAGGGGCGGCTATAGAGCGCTTTGCGCATGTGGCACAGGTTTGGGTGATGAAACTGGTGCGCCTGGTCATGGCCTTCACACCCTATGGTGTAATGGCTTTGGTGGCCGGACTGATTGCCAAATCCAGTTGGGGCGATATTGTCAACTTGCTCGGCTTTGTACTGGCTTCCTTTTGTGCGATCGGCTTGATGTTTTTGGTGCATGGCCTGTTGTTATGGATCAACGGCGTAAACCCGCTGCATTACTTTACCAAGGTGTGGCCGGTGCTGGTATTCGCTTTCAGCTCCCGTTCCAGTGCCGCCACTATCCCGCTCAATGTGGAAACCCAGGTGGATCAGTTGCGCAACTCCCCGGCAATTGCCAATTTCTCCGCATCCTTTGGTGCGACCATAGGCCAGAACGGCTGCGCGGGGATTTATCCGGCGATGCTGGCTGCCATGGTAGCCGTGCCACTGGGGATCGATGTTTGGAATCCCCTGTGGCTGGGAACACTCATTGCCGTAGTGGTAATCAGTTCCTTTGGTATTGCCGGTGTGGGTGGCGGTGCCACTTTTGCCGCTCTGGTGGTTCTGCCTGCAATGGGCTTGCCAGTGACCATCGCAGCGCTATTGATATCCGTGGAGCCCCTGATCGATATGGCGCGGACGGCACTCAATGTAAATGGAGCCATTACAGCGGGGACATTGACCCAGCGCTGGCTGGGAGATGAGGTCCCCGGAGCAGAAGTTGTAGAGGGGTAACTGATCAGTATATAAAATCGGCTGAGTGGTCAACCTATGACTGGGAAAGGTATTTCCAGCAGGTAATTGGGTATTTGGTACGGGAGGGAGTTGGTTTCCCGTTGCCTGCCCGGTGTAATTCAGCGTCTATTCAGGCCGAGTTGCTTAATCTGACCCCCGTTGATAAATAGCGGGAGATTGATTGTGCAATGCTTTAAACAGCTTGTGGCCGGTGCGGCCATTGTGACACTGCTGAGTATGAGTGTTTCTGTCAAAGCGGGGCCGGGGGGCTATACAGGTTCCTATGATGCCGATATCTACGACTATGCACCGGTGACAGAAGTCATTCCCGTCTATACCGATGTACAGGTGCGCACACCGCGCACCCAATGCCGTGAGGAACAGGTAGCCTACCGTGAACCAGCGTCCCCCGCCGGTACCCTTGTCGGCGGCCTGATCGGCGCGGCAATTGGCAACAATCTGGGCAGCCGCCACCATCACCGCGGCGGTGCCACAGTGGCAGGGGCGGTGGTGGGTGCTCTGGTCGGCAACCAGATCAGTCGTACTAACGCGCCGGTTTACTACACTACGGAACCCCGCTGCCGGGTTGTGGATGAATTCACTACACGCAGGGAACTGGTCGGATACGATGTGCGCTATCGGTATAATGACCGGTCGTATCTGACCCGTACCGATCACCATCCTGGAGATAGCATCCGGGTTCGTGTCGCTGTCTCACCGGCGCCTTGAGTCAAAGCGAGGGCGGCCGGAGTCAGCCAAGGGTGGAAATTTGGATATCCACAGGAGCCGCATCGTGAAACCTAGCAGCACTTTTTTACGGACTTTTTTTCTAATAATTGCCCTGTTTCCCGGATTAGGTTCCGCCTCTGTGCGCGGTTTGCCGATTTCCGAACGGGAGGCGTACAAGCCTGAATACCATCATGTACAGGGGAGAGAGATTTCCCGTGAAGCGGCGGCCTCTCTGGTGAAACGGCGCTATGGAGGCAAAATACTGGCAATCTCTGAAACCCGTAGAAATGGACAGGCGGTGTACCGGGTAAAGGGGTTGTCGGATAAGAGTCAGGTTTATGTGGTCTATGTGGACAAGCAAAGCGGGCGCATCTCCCAATAAACGCCCGCTGCAACTACTCCAGACCAACTGTACGAAGGGAAAGCAAATGCGCGCACTTTTAGTCGAAGACGAAGCACTGCTCAGACAGCAACTGGCGCAATCGCTGCGCGATGCTGGCTACACGGTGGATGAGGCCCCCGATGGAGAGGAGGCGCTCTACCTGGGCCGCGAATATCCCTATGACATTGCGGTGATGGATCTGGGCCTTCCGAGAATGGACGGTATCCAAGTGATACAGAGTCTGCGCAGTGAAGAGAGGCATTTCCCCATATTGATTCTAACCGCCCGCGGTCACTGGCAGGAACGGGTGGCCGGGTTGGAGGCCGGCGGCGATGACTACTTGGTAAAGCCCTTTCATACAGAAGAGTTGCTGGCCCGACTCAATGCGCTGGTACGTCGCTCAGCGGGATTTTCCTCTCCCACCATCAAAGCCGGCCCCATAAGTCTGGACACCAGCTCCCAGCGGGTAGTGGCCAATGGTGTGGAGCTGGAGTTGACTTCTTTTGAGTACAAGGTGCTTGAATACCTGATGATGCACCCCGATGAGGTAGTTTCCAAAACCACCCTGACCGAACATATCTACGAACAGGATTGTGATCGTGACAGCAATGTGATCGAGGTGTTTATCGGACGCTTGCGCAAGAAAATCACTGCGACAACCCAGTGCAACCCTATCGAAACCCTGCGTGGGCGCGGCTATCGCTTTGTCATCCCCCGATAAGTCCGGATGCTGATGCGCGTGATGGCCCTCTGGTTCAGTTCCCTCAAGGGCCGCCTTGCGCTGGTCACCAGCCTGGTGCTGGTGGGCTTTGTGCTGTTGATTTCGGGAGTACTGGAACACGCCTATCGCACCTCTCTGGATGAGGCGAAGCAACGGGAATTGCAACTGTATATCTACACTTTACTGGCGTTAGCGGAACCGGAGGGTGACAGTTTGGTGTTGCCCCTGGAGCTACCCGAGCAGCGCTTTAACCAGCCGGATTCCGGCTTGGTAGGTGCGGTGATCAATGGCGAAGGGCAGATTGTTTGGCGCTCTGAGTCGGCCTTGGGGATGCCGGAGCTGAAATTCTATCCACTATCTCAAGGGCAGCAGTCTTATATGCAAGTTGCTCTGCCCGGCGATGTTGCAAATTACAGTAGCTTTCGCCAGGGTGTAGCCTGGGGACTGGATAATGAGCACCCGTTTACCTTCATTGTATTGGAAGATGCGGGCCCCCTGCAGGCGCAGATCGGTCAGTTCCGCTCCACCATTTGGCGCTGGCTGGGCGTGTGTGCACTGCTACTGATGCTGGCCCAGTGGCTGGTGCTGCGCTGGGGATTTGCACCGTTGCGAGTACTTGCGCATGCACTGCGGGAAATACAGTGCGGTAGCAGCGACCGCCTGGAGGGCAGCTTTCCGCAGGAATTGCGTCCCCTCACCGATAATCTGAATCTACTGATTGAAAACGAGCGTCGCCAGCGGGAAAAAACCCGTCACACCCTGGCGGATTTGGCGCACAGTTTGAAAACCCCACTGGCGGTATTGAAAGGATTACGCTTAAGTGGCGATTCACAGCCCGCGTTCAAAGTTTTGACCGATCAAGTGCAGCGTATGGACAGTATTATCAACTACCAACTGCAGCGGGCGGTGACCAGTTCACCCAAGTCTATTTTGCGCGGTATCCCAGTAGCTCCACTGATGTACAAAATTCTGGATGCGCTGGAAAAGGTATACCGCAACAAACCCAGTGATGTGCGCAGTCACTGCAGCGAGAAAACGCTGTTTTACGGTGATGAGGGGGATCTCATGGAATTGCTCGGCAATCTGCTTGATAACGCCTACAAGTACGGCAATGGCCGGGTTGACGTGACTGTCGAACAAATGCCCGACGGACACAATCTGATGGTCCGAGTCGTCGACAATGGCCCAGGACTTGATCGCGAAACCTGGAAGGCGGTTACCCAGCGCGGCGTGCGTGCCGATCAGCAACAGCCAGGGCAGGGGATTGGCCTTGCTGTGGTGGTGGATATTGTCGAGAGCTACCAGGGGCACATCAATGCAAAGTCACTTTCTTGCGGAGGAACAGCAATTACCGTAACCCTTTAGTTCCCATTGAAAATGAAAATTTGCACTGCACCGTTCTCCGAGGCTCTAGGATGGGGTTCCAGGTTTTATTTGGCCTCTTCACTTAGAAAGATAAAAAGAGGTGGGTTATTGCGAGTAAACTACTGGCTTGTAATTCAGGGCAGCCAGTCTGCAATCCTATTTATTTACTACAGTGCTGCGGCGGGCACTGGCAACAGGTCTTACCGATGCCCACTAATGGATGCGCAAGGTGTTGATCAAATGGGATGTGTTTCGTTGTTTGGAGCACTGGTACCATTTACTTCCGCATTTTGTCTTTGACATTCTCATCTGTCGCGGATGCATTGGAGTGCTGGTGATAGCTCGTAGAATGTAAGCAACCTCACACTGGTGAACCATTCTCTTTAAAACGGAAGGGTGACAAGTCAATTGGTCAGAGTTAGGCTGTTAACTTGCCAGATTGATAAGGCCAATGTAGCTTGTTGTCGTCGGTGATTTTGCAGTATCTCCGGATCATTTTTTCCTGCTATGGCTGGCTTGTGTTAACGTTAGCAGTCATAACAGAAAAAAGATAACAAATACTGTCCTGCAGAGCATTTTATGGTTCAGTTAGTCATAGATTCTGGCTGCGACCTGCCAGATGATTTTTTGCGTAAGTTCTCCATTCCGGTATTGCCCCATACCGTGAGTGTTGGCAAAGACACTTTCGATGATCGACGCAACCCGGCCCAGATGGCCCACTTTTATACCTTGTCACTGGTGGACCGCTCGCACCAAATTGTCACGGGACCTGCCTCTTTTGCTGAGGTTGAGCGGCTCTTGAATGGTCTGGTGCAGGATGGGCATCGCGATATCGTGGTGCAAACCATCAATAGCGCCAATAGCCCAACTTACCAGAATGCCGTTGCCGCTGCCGATACATTGTGTGGTCTTCCCGGTAACGAGGATGTGCGGGTACATACTATCGACTCGCATACGCTTTTTAGCGGGCAGGGATTGCTGGCACTTTATACACTGTCGCTGATCAAGCGCGGGCTGACTGGCGAACAGGTACGGGTACAGGTAGAACGCTTTCGTCGCAAGGTCCACGGCTATGCGGCAATCAGGGATGTCTATTATGTGCGCGAGCGTGCACGCAGTAAAAATGAAAACAACATCAATTGGTTTAAGGCCAAGATTTCCAGCTTGCTCAAGCTGCATCCGATCCTCTCTATCCACCACGAGGGCAGTACAGTCACAGATATAGTACGGGGCTATGCGCGCTGCACTGATACTTTGTTTCAGATCGCAGTTGACAAAATCCGTACAGGAGAGTTGGTCGTTCCGATCCTGATGGTAAGCATTGCCGGCAAACTACAGGACCTTGAGAGAATTCCTGGCTTCAAAGTGCTGCTGCAGGTTGCCGCGGAGCACCAGGTCAAAGTGTATAAATCCATGATGAGTCTTTCCGGCGGTATCAATCTTGGGCCGGGCACTGTGGCAATGGCATTGGCTGCCGAGAATCCCTGACTTTAGCGTCTAGCGCGCTCACTTTTTCTAAAAGTCGCAGGGCCTACCCTGTAGAGATAACAAGGGCATGCAGATGCTACATCCTATTGCGTGTCCGAACAGTCAACAGGCGATAGAAAGATCCTGCTCGCATCCGCCATATAAACGGCTGGCAGTTTCAACAAGGTGGGTACTTAAATGCCAGGAAAATCCCAGTTCCAGCATGCGCGCTTCGAGGTACTCCAAAAGCGCATCAAACAGAGCGGGATTCAGCCCCTTGGCAAGGAAGCTTGCACGGCTGCTGCGATCTGGCTCGGGTTGGATAGAGAGCGCATGGCTGAGGAACTGGGCTTGCCGGCTCTGCTGTTTACGGTGTTCGCCGATATCATAGCTGGTAAGCTGGCGGCCTATGGCCTGGTAGAATTCGCTGACTGTGCGGTTGACAAATTGAGCACCACCGACCTGATCCAACAGGCTGTTCATGTCTCCCCCCCCGGCGAGCATTGAGTACTTAAAAATAAAATTGTACTGAGCCAAAAAAGAGCGTGGTAACGATTCGTGCACAAAATGCGCCGGCTCAATGATAGTAAGGCTCTAGTTGGTGTGGAGCCTAAGACATATTCTCCTGGTATGCCAACTTGCCATAAGAAAATTGTCATTCTGTTCGACAGGTTGTTCTGAATGCTGTTTTTACGCACGCCAAATAGAATATTGGTATTTACTTGTAGATTTCCCGTCACTTGATATTGTGTTTTTTTATCTCACGATTAGACTGCACGATTGAACCAATTACACATTTTCAACGGGGTGGGACGATTGATGGCAAGTATTTTTACTCAAATTATCCATGGGGATCTACCGGGGCATTTCCTCTGGCGCGATGAAAAAGCTGTTGCAATTATGACCATCTCCCCGATTAAACCCGGGCATTGTTTGGTCATTCCGGTAGAGGAGATTGATCACTGGGATGATATGCCGGCTGATCTTGCAGCGCACTTGATAAGGGTCGCACAAAAAGTCGCCAAAGGTCTGAAGACAGTTTACTCGCCCAAGCGGGTGGGAATGATGATTGCCGGACTGGAGGTGCCTCATACGCATTTGCATCTGATACCTGTTGATCAGTTGACAGACCTTGATTTCTCTTTACAAGGGCCGGCTACTCCAGAGCAGCTAGCCTCCGAGGCCGGGAAAATCCGCAATGCGTTGCTTGAGCTCGGTTGCGTAGAGGCGGGGTGTGTATAGTGGGCCTTTCGGCAATTTCTTCTTTTGACTAGTTGGTCTCAATATATGGCGGTATTATGACTCCAGTAGGCCTTTTGGTGTGGGGAAGGGTTGTCGCTTATGCACTGGTAAGCAGGTTGGCCCGGTTGGTTTTGCCAGGGCCTTCGCTATCCGTATCTGGCAGATATTGTATCCTTGTAGCTTTACCCCATCAGCCTTTCGATTGTCGGAGCCACGGTATCTCCAATATCGTTCAGACAGTGCTGCATCCAAACCGGTTTTCCGAGTAGTCTAGTGATATGTAATACTGATAATGATGAGAGCTTCACAATGACAACTGTGACTAAAGCCTTGCTGGCCCCATTGTTTGCGTTGGTGGCTGTATATTTAGCCTTCAGTGCTCTCGCCCAGGCTCAGGAAATGGACTCCAAGCGTTTCGATGTCGATGGCTTTACCCGTGTTTCACTTAAAGGTAGCTCTCATGTGGAAGTGATTCAGGGGGAGAATTTCTCGGTGAGTGTCACTGGCCCGGCCGTGGCGATACCTTACGCTAAAGCTGTGGTGAAGGGGGATACCCTGGAGCTGTCGGTGGAGGACAACAGGCAGAACTGGTTTGGAGTGGTTACTGTCATTTGGGGTCAGGATCAGGAAGTGAAGTTCTCGGTCACCATGCCCCAGGTGGAGGGAATACTGGTTTCCGGTTCCGGAGAGGCCAGCGCAGAGAGGATTGAGGGTGAAAGTCTTGACCTGGGAGTCAGTGGTTCTGGCAAAGTGTATGTAAACAAGGCGGCAGCGGAAACCCTGAGTGCGTTTGTCACTGGCTCTGGCGACCTGATTCTGGACCGGGCCCTGGCGATAAGCGGCGAAGCCTCTCTGACCGGCTCTGGCGATTTGCATATTGGCAGTATCGCCGGTGAACAACTTTCCGCTGAGATCAAAGGATCTGGTGATATGCAGATCAACGGTCGGGTTGCCGATGTGACTATTCGCATCATGGGCTCAGGGGACTTTGTTGGCCGCAGTCTGTACTCGGACAGTGCCGGCGGTTCGGTGATGGGCTCTGGGGATATTGTCTTAAAGCGCCCGCGCCGAGACGCCTTTTCTGTGATGGGCTCCGGAGATGTGGCTCTGATAGATTAAATCTCGCCCTGAATGTGTTAAGGCGCGCCGCCATCAGGGCAGTGGCTAACTGGCGGGAGTTATCCCCATCAGGTCTTTATTTTTGATTTGGGAAGTTGTCTCCCCGATGAGATTACCGATAACAGAGTCTGCATTTGAAACGCCTGTGAACTCTGCTGATCATGTTACTAAGCGCAGAAGGCGCTTCAGGGAACAGTGGCGCCGCTGGAGACAAAGCGCGCAGGAAAAGTCTCACTGGGTGACGGAGCGGCTGATGGATCGCCGGATTTGCGTTGGTGTCACCGGTTTCAGTGGTGCCGGCAAGTCAACCTTGCTCACCAGCCTCATCTATCAACTCAGCCACCCCCAAAAGGCCCAGCTGCCGGGATTTGCCCCTGCGCTTACGGGTGATTTGCTCGGTGCGGAATTAAACCCCGCCCTCGACTCCGGCCTGCCGCCATTTGACTATGGCGGTTGCCTTGATGCTTTGATGTCACAACCGCCCCGTTGGCCGCAAAGTACCCGCGATGTGTCGGCCTTGGAGCTGCACATCCATCTGCGCAGCCACCACCGATTTCGGAGTGCGGGCACCAAAACCCTGATTTTGGAATTGCGCGACTATCCTGGGGAATGGCTGATGGACCTGCCGCTGCTGCGCATGGACTATCGAGAATGGTGCCGACATCAGTCACATATTATCAATGACGACTCGCGAGCCAGATTGGCGCCACAATTGATTTCAAGGCTGGCAGCCCTCTCCCCTCAGGCCCCGGCGCAGGAGGCCCAACTGGAGGGACTTTGGGGGGAATACCGTCAATTTTTGTTGAGGTGCCGCACGCAAAGCAAGCTCAGTTATCTGCAGCCGGGCCGTGCACTGCTCGAGAAAAAAGACTACGGTTTGCTGCCCCTGCTCGACCTGCGTGATATGAGCGCAGAGGCGTTGGCGGCCATGCCGGACAACAGCAATTACCAGGTCCTGCGTCGACGCTATGAAGACTATGTGCAGGAGCAGGTCACCCCTTTCGTGGAAAGCCATTTCCGCCATCTGGACAGGCAATTAATACTGGTGGATATGATCGGTACGCTGTTCGCAGGGGAGCAAGCTCTGGACGATATGTGCCTGGCGTTTGCACATATCGCCGATACTTTCCGCTATGGGAAATCCGGTCGACTCAACAGGCTGTGGAAGCCAAAAGTGGACCGGCTACTGTTTGCCGCCACCAAGGTGGACCAGGTGCTCGCAGCGGATCACGATGCGCTGCGCCAGCTACTGGGGCAGCAGCTGCAGCAGACCTTTAGCGGAGCCCGCCATCGCGGCCTGCCCATTTTCAGTGAGGCAATTGCTGCCGTGCGCTGTTCCCGGGAGGATCAGCGCAGTGGCCGGCGCATGCTGGTAGGGCACGACCTGCAGGGGCGCTATCTCGGCTTTGAAAATGCAGAAATATCCTCCCAATTGCCAGCGGACCAGGCGGGTTGGAACCACTATACCGGGGCCGCGCCACCACAGCTGCGCCCACCCTTGGGTATGGCGTCTGGCCATATCCCGCATATTCGCGTTGATGCGCTGCTAAATCTGCTGTTGGGAGACAAAGTGTGACAAACGGTGACAACAAAGCCCCGCAGCGATGCACAACACGAATTGAGCCACTGGAAGAGTTGGGAGTAGAAGCGCCTCAGCGGGATACAACGCGGGTGGAAGCGCTGATTGGAGAGTCTGAGGAGATACCCAGATCAATTACCACGGGAGAATCCCTGCCGGACCGTATCGCCTTTTCTGAATTGCGCCTGCCGTCGTTTCACCTGAGATGGCTGAGGCCAGCATCGTTGTCGACAGCCGGACTTGTACTGGCTGTGTTGGCCTGGGAGTTGCGCCAGTTGTACACATGGGCAGTGGATAAGCACTGGGCCCTCGGAGTGCTCACCGCTCTGGTGATCGTCGCCTTCGCATTCACCATTGTCAGTTCGGTGTGGGAATTTTTTCGAGCCGGACAGCCTTTGCGCAAACTTGAGAAAACCCGGGTGATGGCCGCGCAGATGCGTGACTGTCGCAGCCATGAAGAGGCAGAGACTTTTCGGTGCCAGTTACAGGAGTATTTTGTCGGCAAGCCCCAGGGAGCTTTGCTAGACCGGGTGTTGGATGAGGCCCCCGATTACTATGACAGCAGTGAACTGTTGCAGTACCTTGAGACCGCTTTTCTCCATGCCCTTGATCAGGAGGCGCTGAGACGCGTAGTGCGCCATTCCACCACGACGGGGACCCTGGTTGGTTTAAGCCCGTTTGCCAGTATCGATATCCTTGTTGCCTTGCGCCAGGCTCTGCGCATGATTGATGATGTGGCGCAAATCTACGGTATACGACCATCAATGGTGGTGCGCTGGCGCCTGTTTAAAAAGGTTCTGGCTCTGGTGGCCTACAGCGGTGCCAGCGAGTATGCAATTTCTGAGCTGTGGCCCGAGTTGGTTGGTGACAGCGTGCTATCAACCATTTCCGTGCGTCTGGGGCAGGGGGTTGGTGCCAGCCTGTTTGTGGCCCGTATTGGCTTGGCAACCCTGCAGGGTTGCAGGCCCATCCCTTTTGCGGGCAAGCAGGGGCCCCGGTTGGGGGAGGTGATAGGGAATATTGGTGCTGGACTGAAAGAGCGTATGCCCGGGGTCTTTTCGGCAGTCGCTCGTGGCCGTTACGGGACGCAGCCTGTGACCCCAGGCACCTGCCAAAGCACCCAGGACAGGCCTTGACCTTGGTAAGATTACTTGGAAGTCACGAAAGACGCCAAGTCTTCGGTGGGGTGGATACATCGATGGCGGGAATTCCCCCTTATGCTTCTGCATGAGAAATCTCCACAGGCCACGAACCCGATACTGGTCGGGATTTGGGTGAGTCTGGCTGCGGTTTTACTGAAACTGCCTCTGCATCAACATGCGTGTATGATGCCGGTCTAACAGCTGGGCCAGGTCCCTATAGCGGCGTTTTATGAAGGGGGCCGGGTTGTTGTTTCCGGCATCATCCCGGTATTCAACACCAGAGCGGACATGCTGCAGCTCCCGAGCTAAGGCATTGATTGCGGTAAAGATGTTCTGTGTGTCTTCCTGATTGTGGAACACATGGGTTTTCGAGGTGTCCATCAGGTAATCATTGCACTCGGTCAGCCATTCCAGTCTCTGTTCCAGAAACCGTATGGTATTGCGGATACCACCTGTGTACTCAAGGTTGAAATGCTCGTTGATATACTTGTCGAGGCTGCGCATACCTGAATCGATAAATTGTTCCACGACACTGTTACAGTAGTCGTTGGTCAGGTAGGCGGGATGGGGATTGGCGTAGCTCTGGCTGCTGGTAATAAACAGGATCAATAGCCCAAGGGCTCGCTGAGTCGCTCTAATAGGGAAGTTCATGATCATGCTCAGGAGTTGTTTTTTAATGATGGTTATTCTATCTGCTAAACATACTGTCTGAATTGTGACTTTGTTTCTGGGCTGCTTTTTGTGACAGTCTTCACATGAATATCTAAAGTGCGAAAGGGTGTCAACGATTATTAAGTACAGAAAGTCACTTCTGTTCCAAATAAGATTGAGCTTAGAGTTTTCTTTTCGGCTGCTGCTCCCGAAGCTGCAGAATAGTTGAACAAATGGTGGGGGTTTGTTTTGGCAGAATACGAATTTGATCTTTTTGTAATCGGGGCGGGCTCCGGTGGCGTGCGCACTGCAAGAATGGCCGCGGATCAGGGTATGAAAGTAGCTGTGGCGGAAGACCGCTACATGGGTGGAACTTGTGTCAATGTGGGTTGCGTCCCCAAAAAGCTGTTTGTTTATGCCAGTGGCTACAGCCAGGATTTTGTCGATGCCAGAGCCTATGGTTGGAAAAATCAGGGTGCAGAGTTCGACTGGCCGACATTGAGGGATAATAATGCACAGGAAATTTCCCGTCTCAATGGCATCTATCGCAGTCTGCTGGACAATGCCGGGATCACAGTGTTTGATGGCCGAGCCAGTATTGTTGATCCCCATCGCATTGTCGTCAACGAGTGGTCGTTCACAACGAAACGTATTTTAGTGGCGACAGGTGGCTGGCCATTTGTACCGGAAATACCAGGTCGCGAGCTTGTGCTGACCTCTAATGAAGTTTTTTCCATGCCGGATTTTCCCCGGCGTGTGCTTGTGGTTGGTGGTGGTTATATCGCCGTGGAGTTTGCTGGCATTTTCTCGGGTCTGGGGGCGGATACGCACCTTTCCTACCGCCGGGAGTTGTTCCTGCGCGGCTTTGACCGGGATATTCGCAATTTTGTGCGCGATGAAATGATCAAGAAAGGTGTGGAATTGAAATTCAATCACAATGTCAGTGCGATTGAAAAACTGCAGGATGGCAGTCTTCTTGTGCATGCTGCAAATGGGTCTGGCCTGAATGTCGATATGGTTCTCTATGCCACCGGTCGGGTGGCTAATACGGCAGGCTTGGGACTGGAGAAACAGGGTGTTGTCCTGCACAGAGATGGCACCATTTCGGTGGATGACAACTTTCGTACCAGTGTAGACTCCATCTACGCTCTAGGCGATGTCACGGGGGAGCCCCAACTGACACCGGTAGCACTGGCGGAAGCCATGGCCCTGGTAAAACACTGGCATACCGGTAACATTGCTGAGATTGATTACAATAATATTCCAACGGCTGTTTTCTGCCAGCCAAATATTGGAACTGTGGGGCTTTCAGAAGAAGAAGCCAGGGATTCGGGTATCCCGGTAACAATTTACAAATCCGAATTCCGGCCAATGCGACATACGGTGAGTGGCAATAGTGAGCGAACGCTGATGAAACTCGTTGTAAACACCAGTACCGATAAGGTCATTGGTGTACATATGGTGGGCGAGGATGCCGGGGAGATCATTCAGGGAATGGCGGTGGCCCTCAAGGCGGGCGCGACGAAAAAAACCTTCGATGAGACGATCGGGATTCACCCGACTGCAGCTGAAGAATTTGTCACCATGCGTTCTCCGGTGGATGGTTGAATGCATTGACCCGAGAGTTGGAGTTGGTTACCTCCTGGAAGATGTCAGTGAGGCGGAGTGGATTCTCCGGCCTCGGCTGGGGGTTGATACTAAAGAAGAGGCATACATCTGCTCTGCAGTGCTTCTTTTGAATGCTCGCTTGCTTCATTTTCACTGTTCTTCAACAGCTTCGCGAAGTGGTTGGTGGCGCCGCGCTTTCTTGCGCTCACCGCGTTCTTTCAGGCAGCGTTCGGCGGAAGCAAATGTGTCGTTGACTGCCCGGTGAATGGATTCGCTCTCGCTGCTGATGGTCACGGGATTGCCACTAATGGCAAGTTCAAGGGAAGCCTTAAAATGTTTGCCTTTGCTCTTGTGTTGGTGGGGGGCTTCCAGAACTACGCGACTGTGTATGATGTCGCCACAATAACGTTCCAGCTTATGTAACTTTTTCGATACCGTGCTAGCCAGGGCGGCTGATCTGTCGATATCGCGGAACACAATGTTATCGTTAGGCGTTGATTTCATGGGCAATTACCTCCGGTTAAAAGAAACCATGCAGGCCGCTTTTGCGGATTGCTACGAGAAGGAAGGGCGCCCTAGCGGGAGGGGTCGAGCCTGCAGCAGTGGAAGTACCGAGCCGACGGGAGCGTAACGAAAATTTGCTGACAAAGCAGCCAGAGTGTTTTACGTCCGGGTCGGGTTCCCGCTGAGTTCAGCGATCTTCTCCCTAGTACTCATCATGCTTCCGCTAAAAAAAAAATCAAGCGCTATTGCAGGAAATTGTCACATAAACTTTGATAATGCGCCTTTTACTTGATTTGACGCACTCAATCGGGTGTATTGACCAAATTGGTTCCCCAAGTGGATGTAAGGTCATTGCCCATGTGCTGAGGCCCGCGTAAGATTGTCAGTAACACGCAGTGACTTCTGGGGTTTGTGCAAAAAATAAGCTCTGCGTTTTTATCTTACAAGTGATACGAAATCGGTAAATAGGTTCTGAGCAATGGCGGTAAAGCGATATTGTCTGCTATTTTTGGCGGGTTTGGTAGTTTTTGACGGAGCTGTGGCTCAGTCACAGCCAACCCTGATGGTGGAAAGGAACCGGCTGGCGCGTCTGGAGCAGTCCCTCGAGAACAGACTGGTGGTACAGGAGGATATTGAAAACGAGCTTCTGTCCTATGAATACAAGCTTGAGCGCGCCCGGGAATCTCTCGAAAGCCTCCACCAGAAGTATGAAGAAAGCCGCCTGGAATTGGCTAAGGCGCAACAGAACTACGATTCCAGCCCCAATGTGGATACTCAACGGCAGTTGACCAAGGCAAAACACAGTTTTGACATGGCTGAGCGAGGCGTTGACAGCCGTAGCCGTCGCCTCAAGTTTATTCAGGCAAACCACGGTACCTTGCGGGCTAAGCTGGCAGAGGAGGAGTATGCCATTACTGAGACTAGGGCCAGGATTTCCGCACAACAGGAAACTGTAAACCAAATGGTAAAGACCATGCTTGCTCAGGCAGAGGAATCAGAGCGGAGAGCTGCCCTGGCGAAGAGTGCCGTCCGGTTGGATAAGCCCGAGCTCAAGACCGCCCCCCTTCAAGAAGCGCCAAGGCCAGAGGTTATGCCTAGACCTGTACCGGTTGCAGCTGAGCGCGAGGTGGATTCGGAATTGCTGGCCTATGTACAGCGGGAGCAGGAGCGTTTGCGCAAACTGCTGGCGGATGAGAACAGCGAGAACAGGCAGACGTTCAACAGCCTGGAATTGAGATCCTCTGGTGGCAAGCGCCTGCCGTTTGAGTTCCTCGGGAAAGATCAATACCGCTTAGTGACTACTGTCGACGCGGGCAGGCAGACCTATAAAATCAATTCTTGGAAGTTTCGCCGGACTGTTCCTGCGGAAGATGGCGATACGCGCTATGTGTTTGTCTTTGATGCACGCCGGCTCTCCCGACCTCGACTTGTCATGTACCCCGAGTATGCCCTAAAAGCACTGAACTAGGTGCTGGTCAAGCCAATGCTATAATGGTATTCCGCAAAGGGCTGTCTCAAATAGGCGCTGGTAGTGGCTGCTGTCCGGTGCCGGAATGCTTTTATAAAGGGCGATAGTATTCAGAGGCATGGAATAATCCAAGTGTACCGGCACAAGCCCGCAAAACCCTTCCCTACCCCGCGCCAAGGTGATATGTGGTCGATAGCTGCGCCGCCCCGGTGTCATGCCCAAGTGGATAATGAGTTGCTGGCAGAGTTGATGCAGTTTTTGCAGATTTGGGTCGCCTGTAAGCTCTGCCGCTAGTAAGTGGGCGTTTTGTGCCGGGAAGGGGCTCAGGGAAAACAGGTGCCCACTAGCGCGGGATACTGTTCCTGCAATTTGCACCAGGCCCTGCTCGATAGAGGGGATCAGGTAGTCTGGGGTTTCCCCCAGAAATCCAAGTGTCAAGTGCCTGTCATGCGGGTGGGTCCAGTGAATCTGATTCCGTTGTTGTTGCTCAATCCT
This sequence comes from Microbulbifer sp. 2205BS26-8, assembly GCF_030731025.1. Classification (NCBI taxonomy): domain Bacteria; kingdom Pseudomonadati; phylum Pseudomonadota; class Gammaproteobacteria; order Cellvibrionales; family Microbulbiferaceae; genus Microbulbifer; species Microbulbifer sp. 2205BS26-8. The sequence goes on from NZ_JAVAMR010000023.1 coordinate 37,144, forward strand.
GGCCCTGCAACGGCGGATCAATTCATCAAAATACGCCTGCGTTGAACAGCAGGGGGGGGAGCCGATAAACAGCCGCGTAGTTGCTTTGCCCATCCTCGTTTTCATTTTTGACATGTTATTTCCCACTCTGATCCTTGAATGTCATTTTTACGCCCATATATTCTCATTGTGAGTGGTAGCAGACTTGCGAAAGTACTACCTGCGTAAGCGCTCGGGCTTGTTGGCGAGCGAAATTTAATATTGCTCTGAATTGAGGATATGACAATGCGTAATTTTGATTTTACCCCCCTGTACCGTTCTGCAATTGGCTTTGACCGCATGGCCAGTCTGCTCGATACCATGGCTTCCGGCGAGCAGAAGCAGCCGGCCTATCCCCCCTACGATATTGAGCTGACGGGCGAGGATAGTTACCGGATCAGCATGGCTGTCGCCGGATTTGAGCAGTCAGAACTGGATATTCAGGTTGAGCAAAACCGCCTTATTGTCAGTGGAAAAAAACCGGAAGAAACGGCACAAAGGAACTTTTTGCATCGCGGCATTGCCGCGCGAAATTTTGAGCGTCGCTTCCAGTTGGCCGACCATGTCAGGGTAACCGGTGCGAAGCTTGAGAATGGACTACTGCATATTGAATTGATGCGGGAAATTCCCGAGGCGATGAAGCCACGCAAAATTGAAATTGGTGACAGTAGTCTGCTTCGGCATGCAGAAAGTGAAAAAAAATCCAGCACAATAGCGGCCTGATTTGTCTTATTAATGTGTAATGTACCGCCATATGGCGGTACAGTGATGCCACACTCTATCCGCACTATTGCTATTGTCATCGCTGTGGTCGGGTAATTGTCCCGTCGAACCTTGCCTTTCTACCGCTGAGGGACTCGCCTAGTATAAATTCCATGAAAACACGATGGTAGATATTGGGTATTATCATATCCGGGATCAAGCGCGCTCGACTTTTTCATTGCTAGAATTTCCCGACGGTGCACACAGAGGGTAAAGACCGACCTGCCATTTGCTGGTTGCAATGTAATTTTTTGTCTGCAGGTCAGGTGTTTACACGGAATAATTTTGCCCTGACTGTGGTGCGGTACTCACTGGGGGTGGTGGCCAGGAATTTTTTAAATAGTGCCGTAAAGTGCCCCATGTCCTGATAGCCAACCTTTTCTGCAATCTCATTCACGGACAAGTTGCTTGACTGCAAAAGCTCCCGAGCCATATCCACGCGAACATTCTGCAAGTACTGCAGAGGAGTCTGCCCGGTAGCCAATTTAAAGCGCCGGTTAAATGAGCGTACGCTCATATCAAATAATTTCGCGACCTCACTCAAGCGTACTTCCGTATTGCAGTGCTCTTTCAGCCATGCCTGTGCCTGTACAATATCTTCGTCCGGATGCAGATGCACAGCCCCCTCTGAATAGGCAATCTCCTCGAATGGGCGCCGTATCTCGTGGGAAAAGTTGCGTTCTACGTGGTTGGCCACGGCGGGTCCAAAGAGCTGGCGAATCATATGCACTGTGAGATCCGCCAGAGCATTGATACTTGCAGCGCAGAACAGTCTGTCTGCCTGTGTAATAAAATACTGCCGTTTAAGTTTGACCTCAGGGTAATCCAGGCTGAATTGTTCAAAATAGTGCCAGTGCGTCGTTGCTGGTTTACCGTCCAGCAGGCCTGCTTCCGCAAGAAAGCAGACGCCGGTGCCCACCGCATTGATAACGGCCCTCGATGCAGCTTGGGCCCGAAGCCATTTCAGGAGCTGTCCGCTACGCTTAAGGGCAGGGCGTGGATTTCGCCACAGGGCAGGAATATAGACGAGGTCACTGTCCGGTGTATCACCCAGGGCTGCATCGGGCTGGAAGACGAAGCCGCAGCGGGTTTTTACTGGACCTCCATCGAGACTGGCGGTAATCAGTCGCAGGGGGGTACTCTTGCTTTCAAGGCGTGCGCGACTCTCGGCGCCACGAAGCATTTCTAACGGGAGAACCGTGCTGGTTGCCAGCATCTGATCGATTAGGAGAAAAGTAACCGTTCGCATTACATCTCTAAACGCACTTGCGCCATTGGCCAAAACACTCAATTTTTTTGGCCAGTATGCCCATAACCGGGCAGAATCGCCACCCCCTACACTTCCCTGTGCCAATTCTTGTTGTTTTTCGCGTTTGCTTGGAGGTCAGGATGCAGCGCCTTCCCGTAATTACCGCATTTGGGGGCTTTAACCCCGCGGGGCGTAGTTCCTTCCACCGGGGTTACGCCCGTCTGGTGCTGGACAGACTTGGCCATCAGGAGCGCATTGAGACGTTATCTGATCTGGCTGCGTTGATGGGGCTGCGCACCGGTGCCGCCGCCGGAGGTCCTTTGGAGGCCGATCTTGAGAGCCGTGTATTGCAGGGTACGCTGGTGCGGGAGCTCGAGCAGCGGTTTTATGACTACCGCAATTGTCATTTCCATCAGGCGGCAATGTTGAGCAATGCCAATGGCCTGGAGTTTGAAATGCCCACGCGGCAGCTACCGCACCCTTTGCCAGAAGGTTGGCAGGTGGAGGCCAGTGTCAGCGGTGGCAAGGTGCGGGTGACCACAGCGAGCCTCTCGGTAATGCTGGATAGTTATCGGGAAATCCCTGTTGCCTCTGGAGGCCAGTTACCCACCGGTTTCGAGCCCGGTGAGCAGTACAATTCGCGCTTTCATCCCCGTGGCTTACAACTGGCAATAGTCGGGGCTTCCGATGCAGTGCAGTCTATGGGGATCAATTGGGAAAGCGTAGTGGCTGCGGCGGGGCCAGACAATATTTCGGTCTACGCCTCTTCGGCAATGAGTCAATTGGATCCTATGGGGAATGGAGGACTATTACAGTCCCGCTTGCGTGGTTCACGAGTCACCTCCAAGCAGTTAGCGCTCGGTCTGAACAGCATGCCGGCGGATTTTGTCAATGCTTATGTGTTGGGTAATGTGGGATCCACTGGTGCGGTGGCTGGTGCCTGTGCCAGCTACCTGTATAACTTGCGTGCCGGGGTGGAGGATATTCGCTATGGACGTGCCAGGGTCGCCATTATCGGCGCAGCTGAGGCGCCTTTTGTGCCAGAGGTGGTGGATGGCTATTCGACCATGGGCGCTCTGGCGACAATCGACAATCTGCGCAGGTTGTTTGCAGGGTCGGTGGATCTTCGCTGTACCAGTCGCCCCTTTGGGGAAAACTGCGGGTTTACACTGGGGGAGGGGACCCAATGGGCTATCCTGATGGACGATTCCCTGGCATTGGAGTTGGGTGCGAACATCCACGGCTCAGTTGCCGGTGTCTTTACCAATGCCGACGGCAATAAAAAGTCTATTTCAGCTCCGGGTCCAGGTAATTACTTGACTGTAGCGAAGGCGATGGCGCAAGCTGAGGCAATTGCCGGCAAGGAAAGCCTGCAAAGGCGCAGTTTTGTACAGGCCCACGGTTCAAGTACGCCACAAAATCGTGTGACAGAGTCTGCTATTCTCGATCGGTTGGCCGCTACTTTCGGAATTGATCGCTGGCCGGTATGCGCAGTCAAAGCCTATGTTGGGCATACCGTTGCTGCAGCCAGTGGTGATCAGCTGATTACTGCGCTGGGTATCTTTCAGCGGGGTATCTTACCGGGAATTGTCACTGTAGACCGTGTGGCCGATGATGTGCATCGGAAGAATCTCGATATTTCCCTGGCACATGTCGAACGAGACCCGAATACCCTGGATCTTGCGCTGCTTAATTCCAAAGGCTTTGGTGGCAATAATGCTACGGCGCTTGTTTTATCGCCTCGCCTGACACGTTCCATGATTGAGAAGCGCCATGGCGCGGGGTTGATGAAAGCTTACAACAAAAATAATGATGCGGTTGTTGAGAAAGCCGCTGCCTATGATAAAAACGCCTGCCGAGGAGAATTGAACGCGATTTACAGGTTTGGCGAGGCGCTTGTGGATGAGCGTGAAATACGCTTGTCGACTGATGCGGTAACCCTGCCGGGATTACCAGCGGTTAAACTTCCCAGGAACAATCCTTATGAGGATATGGTGTAGGGAAGAGAAGAGGTGATCACCATGCTTTCAACGGTTTGAGGTGTTCGGTTACAGCAGGGATTTATAAGCCTCCAAATTTACAGGAAGTAAAATGGTGGATACGGAAGCAAGTCATGAGTCAGAAGATAACAGTGATGTGGGTGTGCGCCTAAAACTGGTGCGCAAAATCTACGGTATATCCCAGAGAGAATTGGCACGGCGGGCAGGTGTGACCAACGCTGCAATCTCTTTTATTGAGCAGGGGCGTGTCAGCCCATCCATTGGGTCTCTTGAAAAAATATTGGGCAGCGTCCCCATGTCACTGGCCGATTTTTTTTCTCTGCAATTCGTCGAGCCTGGCCAGGTTTTCTTTCGTGCCCGTGAAATGCCGGATATTGGCAACGGGCGGGTCCGCTGCCAGCTTCTCGGCGGGCATCGGGCAGGGCGTTCAATGTCCATACTGCGCAAGGTCTTTCCGGTTGGCCAGGACTCTGCGTCCAGCCTCTCTATCGTCGATGGTGAGGTGGGGGGTATTGTGGTAGCGGGCGAATTGGAGGTCACTGTTGGCACTGATTCGGCGCTACTGAAAGTGGGGGACGGTTATTATTTCAGTGGCAGGCGCCCCCATCGATTCTGCAATCGAGGACAAAGTGACTGTATCGTCGTGAGCGCAACGACCCCCCTGTCTCCCCCGCTTATGCAGCCCTCTCCTAGAGCTGAGGCCTGAGCGTATAAAGGGTAAATTATGCCAACCCGCTGATTAATCGGGTAGATCCGGGATACACTCTTGCGGTTTTCGTTCCCGACAGGTGTATTGAGCTGGCTGCTTTATGTACCTGGGTGCTGTTGTTGGTGCCACTCCATTTGTAAGAAATAGTATTCAAACAATTGTTTGAATCTGGCTATACTACGGCTGACCGTATTGGGCCCAGGTGTCACCGCACCCAGCGGCGCGGCTCAAGGTTGCATAAAATTCCGACCCCGGGTCCAGGATTGCGGCCCAGAATAAAAGAGGTCAATCAATGTTATTTAATGGCAAAGCACTTACGGTGCAAATGCTCGACAACGGCATCGTTGAGCTTAAGTTCGACCTGCAAGGCGAATCCATCAACAAGTTTAATCGTCAAACGGTTTCTGAATTTTCTCAAGCGCTGGATGTTATCGAGGCAGCAGAAGGCGTTAAGGGGGTGCTGCTCACCAGTGGCAAGAATGTCTTCATTGTCGGTGCCGATATCACCGAATTTGGCAGTGCCTTTTCCGCTGGTGCAGAGGGTGTTGCTGATCTGATGAACCAGAATAATGAAAATATCAACCGCCTGGAAGATTTGCCGGTACCCTCCGCAGTAGCGATCAATGGGTACGCACTGGGCGGGGGGTTCGAGGTATGTCTCGGCTGTGATTTTCGTGTGATGGGTGAGGCGGCCAAAGTGGGCCTGCCTGAAGTCAAGCTGGGGCTGATTCCCGGGTGGGGCGGCACTGTGCGATTGCCCCGCCTTTTAGGTGTCGATGCGGCAGTCGAGTGGATTGCTGCAGGGAAAGAACAAAAGCCCGCTGCGGCGCTTGAAGTGCACGCTGTGGATGCAGTGGTGCCGACCAATGAATTAAAAAGTGCAGCGCTTAAACTGCTTGAGCGCGCGATTGATGGAACACTGGACTACAAAGCCGGTCGTGTGGTTAAAAACTCTCCAATTCCGCTAAATGACACTGAAGCTCTGATGGCTTTCTATACCACCAAGGCATTTGTTGGTCAGCAGGCAGGTAAAAACTACCCGTCTCCAGTTGCTGCAGTTGAATCCATTGAGCAGGGTTATAAATTAACCCGTGATGAAGCGCTGAAGATTGAGCAGGAAAAGTTTATCTTCTGTGCCCAAACGGGCACTGCCAAGTCACTGGTAGGCCTCTTCCTGAACGATCAGGCAGTTAGCAAAGCGGCCAAGCGCTGGGAGAGGAAGGCGAATAAGCCGGTCGAGCGCGCCGCTGTCCTCGGTGCGGGTATCATGGGTGGAGGCATCGCTTACCAGTCTGCCTACAGAGGCACGCCCATCAAAATGAAGGACATCGATCAGAAGGGGATCGACCTCGGTCTGAATGAAGCCAATAAACTGCTGACCAAACTGGTTGAGCGCAAGCGTCTCACCCCGGAAAAAATGGGTGAGGTTCTCAATCGCATCGAACCGACTTTGAGTTATGATGGCTTTGACAATGTCGATGTGGTGGTAGAAGCGGTTGTTGAAAACCCGAAAGTAAAGCACTCGGTTCTAAAGGAGGTGGAGACCAAAGTCAGCGAAGATACTGTGATTGCGTCTAATACCTCCACTATCTCCATCAATTACCTGGCTGAGCCATTATCCCGCCCGGAAAACTTCTTGGGCATGCACTTCTTCAATCCGGTACACAAAATGCCGCTGGTGGAAGTAATTCGTGCAGACAAGACTTCCGATGAGGCAATCGCACGGGTGGTTGCCTACGCGAATAAGATGGGTAAAAAAGCCATTGTTGTACGCGATTGCCCTGGGTTCCTCGTAAACCGCGTGCTTTTCCCGTACTTTGCCGGTTTCTCACTGCTGGTGCGCGACGGTGCCGATTTCCAGTCGATCGACAAGGTGATGGAGCGCTGGGGGTGGCCGATGGGTCCGGCTTATCTGATGGATGTCGTAGGTATTGATACCGGCGTGCATGCGGAAAGTGTTATGGCGGAGGGCTTTCCGAATCGAATGGGTAAAACCTTTACTGCGGCATCCGATGTGATGTACCAAGCCGGTCGCTACGGCCAGAAGAATGAAAAAGGCTTTTATAATTATGAGCAGGATAAGAAGGGCAAGCCCAGGAAAGTGGCCACCAGAGAATCTTACGATCTGCTTAAGCCCCATGTCGCCGAGTGCCGTGAATTCGAGCGCGAGGAGATTGTTGAGCGCATGATGGTGCCTATGGCGACTGAACTGGCCCGCTGTCTGGAGGAGGGTATTGTCGGCTCTCCGGCCGAGGCGGATATGGCGCTGATTTACGGTATCGGTTTCCCACCTTTCCGCGGTGGTATTTTTGCCTGGCTAGACACGATCGGCCTGGATGAATTTGTGGAAATAGCCGACAAGTATGCAGAACTGGGTGAGCTGTACAAACCGACTGAGCGCATGCGTGAAATGGCCGCAAGTGGCGAAACCTACTACGGCAACAAGTAAGGAGAAGAACGATGGGTTTAAATCCTAGAGATGCCGTGATCGTTGACTACGCGCGTACGGCCATGGGGCGTTCAAAAAATGGCGTTTATCGCCATGTGCGCGCCGACGATATGTCCGCGGAGCTGCTAAAGAAATTCCTGCATCGCAATGACAAACTGGATCCCGCGGAGATTGATGACCTGATCTGGGGCTGTGTGATGCAGCGGGACGAGCAGGGCTTCAACGTGGCGCGCTTTATCCTGTTGCGAGCTGGACTGCCTCATACTATACCAGCGCAGACGGTCAACCGCCTATGTGGCTCCTCCATGTCCTCGCTGCACACCGCTGCGGCCAATATCCAGGCCGGTGTGGGCGATGTTTATGTGGTGGGGGGGGTAGAGCACATGGGCCACCTGAATATGATGGAGCATGTCAGCCCCAACCCTATGCTTGGTCGCTATATGGCCAAAGCAGCTGGTTCCATGGGCATGACCGCGGAATATTTGGCAATGATGCACGGTATTCAGCGCCGGCAAATGGATGAGTTCGGTGCTCGTTCTCACCAGCGTGCCGCAGAAGCGACCCGGACCGGCAAATTTAATCGCGAGATTATTGCCATCGAAGGTCATGATGATGACGGTGTGCCTTTTCTGGTGGAGACCGATCAGACCATTCGACCGGACACCACCGTGGGAGGTCTCGCAGAATTGAAGCCGGCGTTCGATCCCAAGCACGGCCAGGTGACAGCGGGGACTTCATCTCAGATCACTGACGGGGCTTCAGTAATGCTTGTCATGTCGGCTGAGCGCGCCGAGGCCCTGGGCATGATCCCGATCGCTCGTGTAAGGGAGATGGCTCTGGCCGGGGTTGATCCCTCCATCATGGGATATGGACCTGTTCCTTCCACCCACAAGGCACTGAAGCATGCGGGTCTTGGTATCAATGATATCGACAAGGTTGAGTTGAATGAGGCATTTGCGGCGCAGGCACTGCCGGTGTTGAAGGATCTCGATCTGCTCGAAAAAATGGACGAAAAGGTCAATCTGTACGGCGGTGCCATCGCTCTGGGTCACCCCTTTGGCTGTTCCGGGGTGCGTATCACCGGCACCCTGCTGTCCGTTTTGCAGAACGAGGGTGGAACCCTGGGGGTTTCCACGATGTGTGTTGGGCTGGGGCAGGGTATTACCACGGTTTTAGAACGAGTATGAGCCCTCCTCTGCTCTGAAAAGGCGTCGTTAAGACGCCTTTTTTAATTTTGTGGACTTAGTAACTGGCAAGCTGTTGAAGCCTGTAATACGCTGTGGCACAATCTCGCTCCTTGCTGCGTCGGCCATTTGTTTAAGTGTGAAAATTCATATATTTCAAAGAGTTAGCGGCAAAGCTGTTCTGGGGACGTGGTGAAATTGGTAGACACGCCAGATTTAGGTTCTGGTGCCGCGAGGTGTGGGAGTTCGAGTCTCCCCGTCCCCACCAAATCAAGAGTCCTGGAGTCCGCCGGATCTGCCCCGAGAAGGGTGGGTGCGGACTTCTTGTATCTGGCATGGGCGGGAATTTACTTTGTAAGTTCGCTGGATATGCCTATGAGGTGGCCGGCTCAGTCTCCGGCGCCCGATATTCGTTGGCGCTGTGGCGCGATATAAAGAGAGAGTCTCACGAGGATAAACATGCAGGTTTCCATCGAAACTACTTCGGGTCTGGAGCGCCGTTTAACGGTTAATTTGCCGGCGGAAATCGTCGATAGAGAGGTGGACAAGCGACTTCAGCAGGCCGCTAAAACAGTTCGCGTAAACGGTTTTCGCAAGGGCAAGGTGCCTTTGAAGCTGGTGCGCCAGCGCTTTGGCGCCGGTGTGCGCCAGGAAGTGCTTGGTGAAGTGATGAGCCGCTCCTTCCACGACGCTGTTCAGAATGAACAATTGAAGCCCGCCGGCCAGCCGAGTATTGAGGCAAAGGAAACTGCCGCGGGGAAGAATCTCGAATATGTCGCCACTTTTGAAGTTTATCCCCAAGTGGAGTTGGCCGACCTCGCCGAGATCAGGATTGAGCGTCCGGTAGCGGCGGTTACCGATGCCGACATCGATAACATGGTTGAAGTACTGCGAAAACAACAGTCTTCCTGGAAAGATACCAAGCGTAAAGCTCAAAAGGGAGACCGGGTCACCATTGATTTCGTTGGCCGTAAGGACGGTGAGGCGTTTGAAGGTGGTGAGGCCAAAGACCATCAGTTGGTGTTGGGTTCAGGACAGATGGTCCCCGGTTTTGAAGATGGCATCCTGGGCATGAAACCGGGGGAAGAAAAAGAGGTTGATTTGACATTCCCGGCAGACTACCAGTCCGAAGCGCTGCGCGGTGCAGCAGTAACCTTCCACATTAAGGTGAACTCCGCCGAAAAGCCTGAATTGCCGCCATTGGATGACGCATTTTTCAAAGCTTACGGCGTGGAGGGTGGCGGGGAAGAAAAGTTCCGTGAGGAAGTGCGCAGCAATATGGAGCGGGAGCTTAAGAACGCCGCCTTGAACAGAGTGAAGACCCAAATTATGGATCAGCTTTTCGAAAGGCATTCACTTGAGCTGCCATCCGTGTTAGTGGCAGGAGAAATCGGCACCCTCCGCACCCAAATGACCCAGCAGTTCGGTGGTCAGGTTAAAGCCGAGGATGCCGAGCGCATGCTGCCGGACACCATGTTTGAAGAACAGGCCAGGCGCCGGGTAGTGCTCGGCCTCGTGGTGGGTGAGATTGTCAAGCAAAATGACTTGATTGTGAACGCAGAGCGTGTGAAAGCGAAGGTCGAGGAACTGGCTTCTACTTACCAGCAGCCGGAAGAGGTGGTTGATTACTATTACGGCAACCGCGAACTGCTGGCGGGTGTTGAGTCAGTGGTTCTGGAAGACCAAGTGGTCGATTTTATTCTGATTTCTGCCAAAGTACAGGATGTTGAATGCAGCTACGATGAGGTCATCAAGCCGCAACAGAACTAAATTTTAACTTCCCTACAAGGATAGGTGGCCCCGCTTCGGTGGGGCACCGCTGCATCTCCTACCCCTAGCGTCGGCTGGCTTTATCCCGTCTGACCGGTTAAGCTCTGAAAACCGATTTTTTCAGCATCGGTGGCAGTCGCCCGTTTGCTGACCCGCGGAAAACGCCAAAAAAGGAAGCAATGGTACCTATGGCACGAATTGATTTTCCCCGAGCCTCTATAGACCCTTTGGGAACGGGTTTGGTGCCCGTAGTGGTGGAACAAACCGCCAGAGGAGAACGCTCGTTTGACATCTACTCCCGCTTGCTCAAAGAGCGGGTTATCTTCCTCGTTGGGGCGGTTGAAGACCATATGGCCAACCTGGTGGTTGCTCAGCTGTTGTTCCTGGAGGCTGAGAATCCCGACAAGGATATCCATCTCTACATTAATTCTCCCGGTGGTTCTGTAACTGCGGGCATGTCAATTTACGATACAATGCAGTTTATCAAGCCGGATGTGAGCACCATGTGTATTGGCCAGGCCTGCAGCATGGGGGCTTTTCTCTTGACCTCAGGGGCTGTTGGCAAGCGATTTGTGACCCCTAATTCCCGTGTGATGATCCACCAGCCCAGCGGTGGTGCTCAGGGGCAGGCCAGTGATATCCATATTCATGCCCAGGAAATCCTGAAAATTCGCCACCGCTTGAACGAGTTGATGGCGCATCACTCCGGACGACCGGTCAGCGATATTGAGCGGGATACGGAGCGCGATCATTTCCTCAGTGCTGATGAAGCCAGGGAGTATGGCCTGGTAGACGAAGTATTGTCACGTCGGCAGGCGTTGGAGAAATAGTGAGTGCAACTGAAGATCTGTCAGTGGCGTTATCTTTCAGTGGTGCGTTCTAGGATTGTTTCCCCTCGGTAAAAGGGCTTGAAAAAGGTGCTAAAAAGCAGCATCTTGCTGGAATACTTGTATTTGAGAGGGCCCTGGCCGGGCAGTGACCACGGAGTATTTTGATGACCGACAAAAGCAGCGGGGAAGACAGTGGCAAGTTGTTGTACTGCTCTTTCTGTGGCAAGAGTCAACAGGAAGTGCGGAAGTTAATCGCCGGGCCGTCCGTCTTTATTTGCGATGAATGTGTCGAACTCTGCACTGATATTATTCGCGAAGAGGTCCAGGAAACCGCGGAAGGCTCAGAGGGACACCTACCCACCCCGCGTGAAATCACCGAAATCCTCGATCAGTATGTGGTAGGGCAGGAGGGCGCCAAACGCGTGCTGGCAGTAGCGGTATACAATCATTACAAGCGCCTGCGCAGCAAAACTGCCGTGAAAGGCAAGGACGATGTTGAACTCAGCAAATCCAATATCCTGCTGGTAGGTCCCACCGGCAGCGGTAAAACCCTATTGGCTGAGACACTAGCGCGCCTGCTCAATGTGCCTTTCACCATCGCGGATGCGACTACGCTCACTGAAGCTGGCTATGTGGGTGAAGACGTTGAGAATATTATCCAAAAGCTGTTGCAGAAATGCGACTACGATGTTGAAAAGGCCCAGCAGGGCATCGTTTATATCGATGAAATCGACAAAATTTCCCGTAAATCTGATAACCCATCTATCACCCGTGATGTCTCCGGCGAAGGCGTGCAACAAGCACTACTGAAGTTGATTGAGGGAACCGTGGCCTCTGTGCCGCCCCAGGGCGGGCGCAAGCATCCCCAGCAGGAATTTCTGCAAGTGGATACCGCCAATATTTTGTTTATCTGTGGTGGCGCCTTTGCGGGGCTGGACAAAGTGATCCGAGATCGCTCAGAGAAGGGCGGCATTGGGTTCAGTGCCGAAGTAAAGTCTAGCGATGACAAGAGTAATTTCGGGGAAATAGTCAAGGGCCTGGAGCCGGAAGATCTGGTTCGCTATGGTTTGATCCCGGAGTTTGTGGGCCGCCTGCCGGTGACAGCCACACTTGAAGAACTGGACCGGGAGGCTCTGGTGCAGATTCTCACCGAGCCCCGCAATGCCTTGACCAAGCAGTACGCAAAGCTTTTCGAGATGGAAAATGTAGAATTGGACTTCCGCCCGGATGCCCTAGACGCGGTGGCAACCAAGGCCATGGAGCGCAAAACTGGTGCACGCGGGCTGCGCTCTATCATGGAATCTGTGTTACTGGAAACCATGTACGATATTCCCTCCGCTGATAACGTCGCCAAAGTGGTTATTGATGAGCCGGTCATTAGAGGGGAGTCGGCGCCCCTGCTGGTTTACGAGAGCGAAACCAAGCCGCAGAAAGCCGTGCCGGAAGAATAGTGCCCAATGTGCCAAGGAAAACCCCAAAATGGGGTTTTTTTATAGCATTTTTTTATCATTAACAAAACTTGCGGCCATTTTCTCAAGACATAAGGGAACAGTCTTCTGTAGTGCATTTGAAGTCGGTACACATTGGACGCGAGATTAGACTTGTATTCGGGGCGATCTCCCCCATTTCCTATAACTGAAAGGCGGTGGTCCAATTCAAGCAGCAATATGGTGCTGTGCCAAATACCCAGTGATTGGGCTGAGAGGAGTTCTATGGATCAGTCATCCGACACTACACTTGCATATCCATTATTGCCACTGCGGGATGTCGTTGTTTACCCACATATGGTGATCCCGCTGTTTGTCGGCCGGGAGAAGTCTATAAAAGCCCTCGAAGAGGCTATGCGCAGGGATAAACAGGTGTTACTCGTAGCGCAGAGAAAGGCATCGGAAGATGACCCCGGCGCTGAGGATATCTACCGGATAGGCACAATCGCCAATGTTCTACAGCTTCTCAAACTTCCCGATGGCACTGTAAAAGTACTAGTGGAAGGGGGAGAGAGAGTCAATATTCTCGGTGTTGAGGAACATGAAAACCACTTTGAGGCTCGCGTGGAGCCCTTGGAAACGCTGGAATTGCCAGAGGGAGAGGCGGAAGCCCTGGTGCGCTCTGTGATGGCTCAGTTTGAGCAGTATGTCTCTGTCAGCAAAAAGGTACCTAATGAGGTAATTACCTCACTGGCAGGGATTGATGAACCAGGCCGCCTGGCGGATACTATTTCGGCCCATATGTCTTTGGAGCTCTCGCAGAAGCAGGAGCTTTTGGAAACGGCCAGTGTCAAAGAGCGACTCGAGCATCTGCTCGGTCTGATGGATTCTGAAATTGACTTGATTCAGGTTGAGAAACGGATCCGTGGCCGTGTGAAAAAACAGATGGAGAAAAGCCAGCGCGAGTATTATCTGAATGAACAGATGAAAGCCATTCAAAAAGAGTTGGGTGAAATTACTGAAGAACCTAATGAAATTGAAGAGCTGGAAAACAAAATTCGCGATGCCGGTATGAGTGCTGAGGCGGAAAAGAAAACCCGTACGGAGTTGGCTAAACTGAAAATGATGTCGCCAATGTCCGCAGAGGCATCGGTGCTGCGCAGCTACATTGACTGGATGCTGAGTTTGCCCTGGAAAAAAGGCAGCCGGGTACGACATGACCTGAAGAAGGCCGAAGAAATTCTAGAGGAAGATCACTACGGCTTGGAGGAAGTCAAAGAACGTATACTCGAATATCTCGCAGTGCAAAAGCGGGTAAAAAAAGTGAAAGGTCCAATTCTGTGTCTGGTGGGCCCACCCGGCGTTGGTAAAACCTCTCTGGGACAGTCTATCGCCCGCGCGACCAATCGCCGTTATGTGCGAATGGCTCTGGGCGGGGTGCGGGATGAAGCAGAAATTCGAGGTCACCGTCGCACATACATTGGTTCACTTCCGGGTAAGCTGATACAGAAAATCTCCAAGGCTGGTGTGAAGAACCCCCTGTTTCTGCTGGATGAAGTAGATAAAATGGGTATGGACCAGCGCGGTGACCCTGCATCGGCACTGCTGGAGGTGTTGGACCCTGAGCAGAACAAAAGCTTTAACGACCACTATCTGGAGGTGGACTATGACCTCTCTGATGTGATGTTTGTGTGTACCTCAAACTCCATGAATATACCGGGTCCGCTACTCGACCGCATGGAAGTGATACGCCTGCCCGGTTACACCGAAGATGAAAAACTCAATATTGCCCAGCGCTATCTGGTGCCCAAACAGCGCAAAGCGAACGGGCTCAAAGAGGATGAGTTGGCACTGTCTGATGATACGATCCGGGACATAGTCCGCTACTATACCCGTGAGGCGGGAGTGCGTGGGCTGGATCGGGAAATCGCCAAAATTTGTCGCAAGATTGTCACTGAACATGTGCGCAATCCGTCAGATAAAAAAGCTATGGTGAAACCCGAGGAGCTGGAAGAATTGCTGGGTGTGCGCAAGTTTGATTTTGGTCGTGCAGAAGAGGAAAACAAGGTCGGTATTGTAACCGGCCTTGCCTGGACCGAGGTGGGTGGTGAGCTACTCAATATTGAGGCATCTGCGGTGCCCGGCAAGGGGCGCATGATCAAAACCGGTTCCCTCGGCGATGTGATGCAGGAGTCAATCCAGGCCGCGCTGACAGTGGTCCGCTCTCGCTCCCAGGCGCTTGGCATAGGGCCTGATTTCCACGAGACAAAAGATATCCATATTCACGTTCCTGAAGGCGCTACACCTAAAGACGGCCCATCGGCGGGTATAGCCATGTGCACCGCATTGGTTTCTGTACTGACTAATATCCCGGTATGCTCAGAGGTTGCAATGACGGGTGAAATCACTTTGCGTGGAGAGGTACTGCGCATTGGTGGTCTCAAGGAGAAGTTGTTAGCGGCACACAGAGGCGGTATCAAAACGGTACTGATTCCTGCGGATAACGAGCGGGACCTAAAAGATATTCCCGACAATATCCTTCAGGATTTGGTGGTTAAACCGGTTAAGTGGATTGATCAAGTACTCGAGCTGGCACTCGAGCACAAACCGGAATCCTTATCGGACGAGGAATACTCTGCCTTACAAAAGCAAGCTGAAGAGCGCTCTCAGCGCTCAATCCAGACCCACTAAATACCTGTCCGGGGTGGCTTTTGTCACCTTGAAACAATTTTCAGGGTCAAAATATAGCCGGTCACCCGGATTCAGCTGCTTGAGGAGTACCCGGCCCACCGGAAACCCCCATGGTTCCTTGACCCGCTACGGGGCAGTTGGTATAAAACAAGGCTTGCTACCCGGCATGTGAGTGGCTGGTGGTCAAAAAGTTACAACTAAGGGTGCCCAGCTTGAGGGTATCCGAAGCATATTGAAAAGAACAGAGGGATTAAGCGTGAACAAGTCCGAATTGATTGAAGCAATTGCCGCATCTGCAGATATTCCAAAAGCAGCTGCCGGTCGTGCTTTGGAGGCAATAGTTGATAGCATTACTGGTGCGCTTAAGAAAGGCGATCAGGTTGCCTTGGTGGGCTTTGGCACTTTTGCAGTTAAAGAGCGCGCTGCCCGTACTGGTCGCAATCCGCGCACGGGCGATCCAATTGAAATTGCTGCGGCAAAAATTCCCAGCTTCAAGGCCGGTAAAGCCCTGAAAGACGCCGTAAACTGAGTTTGTCAGTGGTGTTCCCGGCTTTGTAAATAACTGGAGCTTCAACAGGCGTGTCAACTCGGATACGCCTTTTTTCTATCTGCACAGTCAAATAACAAACTCAACTTTCGGAGCTGAGCATGCTTCAGTCCATGCGCGACAACCTGAAAGGCACAGCGGCAATCATTCTTGCGGCCTTTTTTGGTTTTATTATGGTTATTGGTGGAATCGACTTTTTCACCGGGGCCAGTGGCGGTGCTGCCGATGCGGTTGCCGAGGTCAATGGTGAGAAGATTACCAATCTGGATTTGCAGCGCGCAATCCAAAATCGCCGTAATATGATTATGAGCCAATATGGTGAAAATGTTCCTGCAGATCTTATTAGTGATCAACAGCTGCGCGAACCGGTGTTGCGTCAACTGGTATCCAGCGCCGTACTGCGCCAAGCTGCACAAAGTAGCGGCATGGTGATGAGCACGACAACTGTGAACAAAGCCATCACGGAGATACCTGCATTTCAGGTGAATGGTAATTTTGATCCGCAACTCTATCGTGATGCTTTGCGCCGCATGGGCTATAACACGGCGAACTTTCCTCAGGTTATCGAAAGTGATCTTGCTTTGCAGCAGTATGCTGACAGCGTCACCGGGAGTGCCTTCACCACAGAGGTGGATGCCAAGCAGATTGTGGCGGCCTCTATGGAGGAGCGCGACTTCGATTACGTCGTGATGCCTGTACAGGCGCTGTTGGCCGGTATAGAGGTCAGCGATGGAGAGGTGGAGCAGTATTATCAGGAGAATCAGAGTCAGTACCAGCGTCCCGAGCAGGTGGCGGTTGAATACATCGAGCTGACGCCTAGCATATTTGCCGCCAATATCGATATCTCGGAAGAGGATGTACGTGCTCAATATGATCAGGAGGTAGCCAGTTTTGGCGCTGAGCGCCGCCGACGGGCCGCCCATATCCTTCTGGAAGATGCCAGTCAGGATAAAATTGCTGAAATTCAGGGCAAGCTGAACGCTGGTGAGGACTTTGCCCAGCTGGCAAAGACCTATTCGGAAGATATCGGTTCGCGGGATGAGGGTGGTGATCTGGGTTTCACCACCGGGGATGTCTTTCCCAAGGTTTTCGAGGAGACGCTAGCCTCTCTGGAGGTGGGACAGGTATCGTCTCCGGTAACTACTGAGAGCGGCACCCACTTTATCAAGCTGCTGGAAGTTGAAGAGAACGAACCCCCTACTTTTTCAGAGCGTAGAAGTGCAATTGAAAGCCAACTGCGCAGCGTCGCTGCAGAGCAGGAGTTCGTTGATGCCCTGAGCCGGTTGTCCGATCTGGCCTATAACGCCGAGGAACTCTCCGGCCCGGCCGAGGAGCTGGGCGTGCCCTTGCAAAGTAGTGACCTTTTTTCCCGTACCAGTGGTACCGGTGTGCTGGCAGATAGTCAGGTGGTCGACGCGGCTTTCTCTCCTGAGGTCAAGGAAGATGGCAATACCTCCGATGTGCTGAACCTGACCAATGAGCATTCGCTGGTGCTGCGTGTAACCGAGTCCCAGGCAGCCGGTACCTACCCATTGGAGGAGGTGCGTGAGCAAATCGTTGAACGCCTCAAGCGCGACAAGGCCAGCGCACAGCTTGTGCAACAGGCGCAGGCACTTAAAGAAAAGCTGACCGAGGGAGAAGACTTTGCCGAGCTTGCCAAGGACCAGGGGCTGACCTTTGAGACCAGTGATAAGACCCGCCGCGGCGGCTTCGGTGAGCGCGGTGAAATTAACAATAAAGCCTTCTCGTTGCCAGCGCCTTTGGGGGGGGCGACTAGATTAGTGGTGTTTGCCACCGATAATGGAGACCAGGTGATTCTCAAACTGCGCCATGTTCGCTCAGGCAGTTTGTCGCAACAGAACAAAGAGCAGCGCCAGGCACTGATGCAGCAGTTGGCCTCGGTCACTGGCGGTGCTGAATTGGCTGCCGTGCAGCGCTACCTGTCAGATCAGGCTAAGGTTGAGCTTTTTACTAGCGGTGAGTAACCCGTTTGATAGGCAATAAAAAACCCGATATTTTGCTAGGTTTTTTATTGCCAGAAGTCCTTCAAACTATTAAATAGACTTGCTTAGAAAAGTTTACGCTGGTTACCGGCGCTATCCACAAACAGGGTGAGGCGCTGGCCGGGCTGTAAATATTTCGATTTGGTTAGTTTGTTCCAGCGCAAAATGTCATCGATTCGTATACTGAATTTGCTGGCTATCCGGTAGAGAGAGTCACCGCTTCTCACCCTGTAAGAGACCTTGCGTGTGGTGCGGCTGTTATTGTCCGGAGTGCTGCCGTAAGCAACCAGTATACGCCCGGGGCGTAGGGTATCACTGGGGGCCATACTATTCCAGCTGGCCAGTGCTTTCACACTGACTTTCAACTTGCGGGCAATTGCCCAAAGACTGTCGCCGGGTTGAACGGTATAGCGGGTCTTTTGTCCATGCTCGGAGGACTGGCGGTGCCTCACGCGCTGGTCTAGGGCATAGGCATACTGCCCGGCGGGGCCGGATGCGCTGGGGATCAGCAGGGTTGTGCCGGCACGGATATTGTTGTTGCGGAGCTTGTTGGCCTCGCGTATCGCCGAGACCGTTGTCTGATAATCGCGTGCGATTGTGGAAAGCGTATCGCCCCGAACGATAGTGTAATGCTGCCAGGTTACCCGCTGATTTTTCGGCAGCAGCTTCAAGGCGCTTTCAAACTGCTGGTGGCTGTCAATGGGGATTAGTAACTGGTGATTTCCGTTGGGATCTGTTGCCCAGCGATTGTAACCGGGATTGAGCAGGTACAGCTCCTCGATTTCGATCTCGGCCAGGTCTGCGGCTTGGGCCAGACCAATCTGGCTGCCGACATCTACACGAACATAGTAGGGCTGGTTGGCTACGTCGTGTAATGGCACTTGATATTGTTCGGGGTGCGATACAACCTCTGCCAGGGCCAGCAGCTGGGGGACATAGTGCCTGGTTTCCCGCGGCAGTTTGAGATCCCAGAAGCGGGTACCCAGTCCCTTGCGCCGGTTGCGTTCAATGGCTCTGCGCACAGTGCCCTCACCGGAATTGTAAGCCGCTAAAACCAACTCCCAATCGCCGTCAAAACGCTCGGTTAGATAGTTAAAGTATTTGATCGCAGCGCGGGTGGATTCGTGAACATCGCGACGCCCGTCGTACCACCAGTTCTGTTGCAAGCCTAACGAGCGGCCAGTAGAGGGAATAAACTGCCACATACCGGAGGCTCGGGCGTGGGAATAGGCAAAGGGGTCGTAGGCGCTCTCAACGATCGGCAGCAGAGCCAGTTCCAGCGGCATATTAGCCTGATCCAAAGCCTCTGCAACATGGAAAATATAACGGCGGGCGCGTTGGGTAACACGGGCCATATAGCCTTCATTGCGAGAAAAATACGCGATGTAGTCCTCTACCCTGGGATCGCTAGTATGGTGGTTGAGCTGAAAACCCCGGCGCAGGCGATCCCATATATTCTCCGGTGGCAGCGACTCTTCAGTGGCTACCAAGGTGGGCGTGTCAGTGCTCTGCGTATTTGAGGTTTCTTGTGCCGGAATGGGTTCGCGCTCGGGGAGTGCGTCTTTAGTCGGTATTGGCGAGCAGGCCCCGACCGTGGCTGCCAGCAATGCCATGGTAAAATTCTTGTGAACCATGTTGGGTATATCCGCGCGTACTTCTTCTAATTCCTGGCCCAGACTGCGCTTAAGCGCTTATTTTTGGGGATACTAAGCATTTAATCATATCCATGTGATTCTAAATAGCCGAAATAGTTTCGGTCAATGCAGGCGGATAAGAAATATGCAGCCGATTTGTGACACGATCTAACAGACAAGTAAGCGGATATTGAAAAGGCCATTTGAATCGCCATCCTTGAAATACCAGTGTATGTGTAGGGTGCTCTCTTGCTGGGCCTTCCTTAGCCGTTTACCCCGGCAATCGAAAGCTTTGTCGAAAATACAATGCGTGATTAATGTCTAGCCGATGACTATTTCTCTAGAACTGGTCTTTCCATTCGCGCAAGATTGCAAATACGGTGACTTGATCCAGAGTTGAGGGGTGAGGTTGACCCGCGTGGTGGGCTGCGCTTTTTATCACCTCGGGCACTTTGCAGCGCAGAAAGGGGTTGGTTGCTAGTTCCTGGGCGATGGTGGAGGGGAGTGTGGGCTTGTTCGCATCCCTGAGTGCCTGGCAACTAGAGAGCCGCTGTTCTATGGCTGTGTTTCCGGGCTCGACGACTTTGGCGAAATGCAGGTTGCCCAATGTGTATTCGTGAGCGCAGTAGACTCGGGTAGTGGCGTCCAGTGTGCCCAGTTTTGCCAGGGAATGGAACATCTGCTCCGGAGTGCCTTCAAACAGGCGACCACAACCGGCGGCGAACAGTGTATCACCGCAAAACAGATGGGTTTGCACAGAGCGCTCGGAAACCGGTTCCCGCAGGATCAGTGCCAAGTGGTCCAAAGTGTGACCCGGTATATTGCAGACCCCGAGGGGCATGCCCAATACGGTTACCCCACCACCCCCGGTCAATGGGGTTGTTACCCCCTCGATGGATGCGGGGCCAAGGACCGGGCATTGATACTGTTTAAACAGTGATGCGATACCGCCGGTATGATCCAGATGATGGTGAGTAATGAGAATGCCATTGAGCGAAGCCCCCCGGAGGGCTTTAACAACCGGGTCGGCCTCTCCTGGGTCCACAACCCAGTGTTTATCGCCTTGTTGGAGATGCCATATATAGTTGTCGCTGAATGCGGGGATAGGGGATATAGAAAGCATTTTGGCTCCGCCTGTCAGATGGATCATGAAACGATACCATGTAGGATAGGGATTGGTGCGTAATCTAGACACAGGAAGAGGGTGAAAACGGATCTGTTGTCACCAGAAGATTGAGACGAATCAAAGGATTTACACTCAATGGTGCCCCCCGGTTAGAGGGTTGGCACAGAATGCAGGTTCTGTCGATGTTCAAAAGGAGACGCAATGACAGAAAATTCCAGGCCTCGGAGCCCAACGGAGCTGGCGTCATTGGCAAATGCTTGCCCAGCGCTGTCCCACTGGTTTTCCAGTGCTCTAGGGCAGGAGATCCTATCCCAACAGCTTGCCCTGGCGCAGCCATTGGTGGAGGGGTTGTTTGGCTACCATCTGATGCAGGCAGGTGTCACAGATGCGGTGGATTTTGCCGCATGCAGCCGAATCAACCACCGATTTCGCCTGGCTACTTGCCCGGAGCAGTCCGGCGCTGCCTTAGTGGAGTTTGAGCAGTTGCCCCTTCCCTCCGAATCCATCGATATAGTTCTCTTGCATCATCTGCTGGACTTCTCCCGTCACCCTCACCAGATATTGCGCGAAGCCGCCCGGGTATTGATACCCGGTGGACGCTTGCTGCTGATGGGCTTCAATCCCTTCTCTCTGCTGGGTCTATCTCGCCTGTTGTTCTCTCGCGGAGCTTATCAACAGGGTAACCAGTTGCGTGCGGCGCGGGTGGCCGACTGGATGAATTTGCTGGATCTGCAGGCAGAGCGGGTCGAAAGGGGGTTTTTTCGGCTTCCTCTGCAGCAGCGTGACCTCCTTGATAAAACGGCCTGGATGGAGCATCTGGGCTCCCGTTGGCGCTTGCCTTGGGGCGGCTTTTATATCATAGTCGCGCGCAGAGAGGTGGCGCGTGTTCGTACTATCAAGATGCACTGGCATACGAAGCGAAAGCCTGCGCTGACGGCGACACCCACAAGCCCCCGCGTTGCAGCGCGAGGAAAACATCAAAAACGCTGATCTTGCAGGATTGTCCTGCAACTCGGTTGCATTCCTATTTTGGCATTGATTTTGAAGCAAATTACGATCTATACCGATGGGGCCTGTCGCGGTAATCCGGGGCCTGGTGGCTGGGGTGCATTGTTGGTTTATGGGGAACGGGAAAAAGAACTGTTTGGCGGAGAAGCCCATACGACCAATAATCGGATGGAGTTACTGGCTGCAATCAAGGCTCTTGAGGCCTTGAAACAACCCTGTGAGGTGGATCTTCATACCGATTCCCAATATCTGCGCCATGGGATTACTGGTTGGATCAGCAATTGGAAGAAAAACGGCTGGAAAACCGCCAACAAGAAGCCGGTCAAAAATGCCGATCTTTGGCGACAGTTGGATAAAAATGTATCCAAGCATCAAGTGCGATGGCACTGGGTCAAAGGCCATGCTGGTCACCCCGGTAATGAGCGGGCGGACCAGTTGGCTAATCGCGGTGCCGATAAAACGAAATCCTGAAAAGAGTCGGAAATGCGTCAGGTTGTCCTGGATACCGAAACTACCGGCCTTGACCCCAAAAGCGGTCACCGGATTATTGAGATTGGCTGCGTGGAGTTGGTTAATCGCAAACTGACTGGGCGCCACTACCACCATTATATCAACCCACAGCGGCGGGTAGATGATGGTGCTGTTGAAGTCCACGGGATCACTAATGAGTTTCTCGTGGACAAGCCGGTCTTTGCACAGGTTGCTGATGAGTTTATGGATTTTTGTGAGGGCGCCGAGTTGGTTATTCACAACGCGCCTTTTGATGTTGGATTTATTGACGCCGAACTGGCTTTGCTTGGCAGCCCGCGCTGGCAAAATGTGAGTGCTCACTGCGCTGTATTGGATACTCTGGCGCTGGCACGGGAGAAACATCCTGGCCAGAAAAATAATCTGGATGCATTGTGCAAACGCTATTTTGTCGATAACTCCCAACGCGATCTACACGGTGCTCTGCTGGATGCAGAGATTCTCGCCGATGTTTATCTCCTGATGACCGGCGGCCAGACGGATCTGATGCTGGCCCAGGGGAGCGATGCCCTCGATCCCGATGCCGACGAAAGAAAGCGGGGGTTGAGTGATGCGGATTCCCCTGCCATCTGCAGGCTACCGAGAGATCGGTCATCGCTCTCCGTCATCCATGCCACAGCCCAGGAGATTGAGGCACATCAAACTATGCTGGTGTTGCTGCAAAAGTCTGCCGGTAAACACTTCTGGTAAATTGGGGCCCAGTGAACTGAGCCCCTAGCAGGCTGTTGAAATAGGCTCATGTATTTACTAGCTTTGGTACAATGCTCGGGTCGATACCCCATAATGAGCTAATGTATGCGCGTTGCAGATATTACGCAGGAAACTTTGTTCACCACTGTTCACTTGGAA
>NZ_JAVAMR010000239.1:0-254 GCF_030731025.1 Microbulbifer sp. 2205BS26-8
ATTCGGGTAAGATTCAATAGCTTCATCTAAAACTGAGTAAGTATAAAATGCAGGGGTGGTATGACCGTAACTACGGTTAAATGCTGAAATTTCTTCATCTGCAGAAATACCACTTCCAGGAAATCCATGAATCAATAGCTCTGTTTGTGCTATTTTATCTACACCTAAATAGTTCATACCGATTAGCCCTGTGTCTGGGGCTACACCACGGCTACCTATGTTGTTCCAGCCTTTAGCTGCGATTAAGCCAGCCA
>NZ_JAVAMR010000240.1:0-252 GCF_030731025.1 Microbulbifer sp. 2205BS26-8
CTCTACCTGTCTGATTGCATTTGAAAACAACCGCTATAGCGTGCCGGCTAACTTCGTGAATTGTGTCATTAGCCTGCGGGTGTACCCGGAGCGGTTGGTGCTTGTTGTCGAGGCCCAGGTGGTAGCGGAGCATGTCCGGGTTTTTAGCCGTGGCAAGAGCGCGTCCGGGAAAACAGTTTACAATTGGCGCCACTACCTGGCGGTAGCACAGCGGAAGCCCGAGGCTCTGCGTAACGGTGCCCCTTTTGCGGG
>NZ_JAVAMR010000241.1:0-252 GCF_030731025.1 Microbulbifer sp. 2205BS26-8
CAGAGCAACGCTGTGCGCGCGCTCAACGTGACGATGAGCTGAAGCCTGAGATCCAGCGGGTCTACGAAGAAAACCACCGCGCCTATGGTGCACGCAAGGTCTGGAAGCAGCTTAACCGCGAGGACGTAAAGGTCGCCCGCTGCACAGTTGAACGGCTGATGAAGGTACTGCAATTGGAAGGTGTTCGAAGAGGCAAACGTTGCGTTACGACTATCCCGGATGGGCTGGCCAACAAGCCGCTGGATCTGGTGA
>NZ_JAVAMR010000242.1:0-243 GCF_030731025.1 Microbulbifer sp. 2205BS26-8
TGGTTTCGGATAATAAGTGCAATTGTATAAGGAGAAGAGCCAGCTGGTAGACTCCACGCCTCTCCCGACCAAGAGATGAAGCACTGATGAGTTACCACCAGCTGACCGAAGAAGAAAGATACCAGATTTACGTATTATTGAAAGCAGAACATAACCAGAAGGAGATTGCGGCTTTGTTGGGGCGCTCACCTTCAACGATTAGCCGGGAATTGAAGCGTAACCGGGGTTTGAGGGGTTACAGAT
>NZ_JAVAMR010000243.1:0-237 GCF_030731025.1 Microbulbifer sp. 2205BS26-8
TGTGACCTTGGATACCAGGGCTGCAGAGACGTCGGCACCGTACATCTCTTTGAAGGCGTCGACGATGTCGCGGGTGCTCATGCCTCGTGCATACAGCGCGAGGATCTGGTCGTCCATCTGCGTTAAGCGGGTCTGCCTCTTGCGGACAAATTGGGGCTCGAAGGTACCTGCACGATCGCGGGGAGTGTTGATCTCCACATCCCCATGCTGGCCTTTTAGGCGCTTGGAACTGGTGCC
>NZ_JAVAMR010000024.1:0-59372 GCF_030731025.1 Microbulbifer sp. 2205BS26-8
CCGTCACCAAAAACCTGCGCCCACTCCGACTGCTGCCCTGCCCTGTGGGCTATCTTGTTTTTCAGGGTCTGGCGGGCATCAAATACCGCCTGCCAGTTGGCATTAAATACTGTGCGACTGATGGCGGTGGTGCTGCCGATGTCGTTCCAGGCTGGCGACAGACCGCCCAGGTAGTTGGCCAGTGCAGACACCGCATTGTTATAGGCGGTTTTTTCTGTGGTAATACCAAAATAGGTCGCCTCGTTATTAATGCCGGCCCGCTCCCCGGTAATCTCCTGGTATTCCCGCACCGACTGTTTTTTTTCGTTAGGTGTGAGTTTGCCGTCCGCGGCAATATCGTCCAGCTCCTCCAGAGCCTCGCGGGCATCCACACGCGCATTGCCGGCTTCCGCCTGCGCCTCTGCGGCTTTATTCTGCGCATCCGCGGCGATCTGGGCCGCATTCGTTGCGTTGCTCTGGTTCACCACGGCCACGGTGTTCAGCAGGGTCTGGCGGGCCTCGAACACTGCCTGCCAGTTGGCGTTCCACAGCGTGCGGCTGATGGCGGTGGTGGTGCCGGTATGGTTCCAGGCCGGCGACAGGCCGCCCAGGTAGTTGGTCAGTGCGTTCAGCGCATTGTTGTAGGCGCTCTTGGCAGTGGTAATACCAAAGCGGTCCGCCTGTGCGTTGAGATCGCTGCGCTGATCAATCAGCTCCTTGTACTCGCGGATCGCGCGTTTTTTCTCCCCCCCTGTCAGCTTGCCGTCCGCGGCGATATCACTGAGTCCCTGCAGGGCGATCACAGCATCGTTCTGTGCCGCCACCGCCTGCTCCTGCACCGCGTTGAGTTCACCCAGTGTCGGCAGCTCCTCACCGTCCGCGCTCAATACCTGCCCTACCCCCTGCACCGTCCAGGCACTTTTGGCAGCGCCATAGAGGGCACGCACAGCAGCGCAGGCATTATTGAGATTGGTGCCCACGGTCACCGAAACGGTATAACGGCGCTCATCAGCGCCCAGGATTTCCGGTGCCCGAATATATTTTGAGGGGTCACTCGGGTCGGTACCGTTGATAATCACCACCTCGAAGCCGCTCAGCTGGCCGGCGGGGAAAAACTCGGCAAAGGTCCAGGTGATGTCCAGCCATTTTTTTCGCTGCACGGTCGGGCGCCCACCGGGTGGCCGGTAGATACCGTCGCGCCAGTCGTCCTCGTAATAACGGCGATGTTTATAGGCCATGGTTTTAATTAGGCTTGCTGTTGCTGATATTCATAGTGCAGCTGGTGGGGCCCGCCGGAAGCAGCCCCCGGCCGGTGACCACATAAACGTACGGGGAAATCTCGGCGATATCCTGCTTGCCGCCACCCCAGACATTCAGCGACACCAGCTTGATATAAAACTGCTGGCCGATACGACTCGACGGCAGCGCGTAGCGGAATATCCCCTCGTCCATACGCACAAAACCGCTGCCGGCGGCATGGCTGGTGATCGGTGTGCCGTAGCAGCCGCGCTTGAAGCGCTTCAGGTCGTAGGCATCGGCTCCGGTGAGGGTGGCACTCTGGTAGGCCAGCAGCTCACCGTCCACCCAGGCCAGGGTCACCAGGTCATCCCGGTCCTCGACGGGGACACTGGACAGCTCGCCGCCGCCCTCAAGCTGCACCGCCAGGGTGTTGGTATGATCGTCCACCCCGCCACCGGGCAGACTGGCGGTGAGTTCGCCGTGGCGCGCGCGGGTATTGATGGCACCGACCAGCTGGTAGCTGGCATCATCCGTGGAAATCCAGATCTCGCAGCCTCCCCAAAGAGCGCCGCCGCTGGTGGCGAGCCAGAGTTCCGGATCACCGTCGGTGAGGATCGCTGGCGGTTCAAAAATGGCTGGCGGATTGGCATAGCCCGGATCGGCATCCACATCCGGTGCGGTGCCGTCGCCCTCCTGCACCTCGAACAGGGCCGCGTGGGCAATGCCGAAGGGCCACTCCTCCGCCACCACGCGGAAGCGGTCCTCGCTGTCCTCCTCAAACTCCAGAATGCGCACCGGGTGCTGGTCCAGGCCCAGCCCGCGATCGGTCAGTGTCAGCAGGTCCATGGGCTCCAGCAGCGCATAGCGCAGGCCCAGGTAAAAGGTGTAACGGTTTTTGGTGTAGATACTGCGCTGCGCGAGAATGCGCGAGAGCTGCTTGGCGTGGCCGGCACGGGTGATCATGCGCAATGAGCGCTTGGGGGCCTGGCGCACACCAAAGCGCTCCACATCCACCGGGTCCGGTTCTTCCTCAAGGCTTTCGTTGTACGCCTGGCGGCGGTCCGAAAACGCCACCGGGTGGCTGTTGTGGGCATCGGAGGCGGATTTGCGCTCCACCTGCACCGGG
Organism: Microbulbifer sp. 2205BS26-8; assembly: GCF_030731025.1. Classification (NCBI taxonomy): domain Bacteria; kingdom Pseudomonadati; phylum Pseudomonadota; class Gammaproteobacteria; order Cellvibrionales; family Microbulbiferaceae; genus Microbulbifer; species Microbulbifer sp. 2205BS26-8. The sequence continues at coordinate 2,345 of NZ_JAVAMR010000024.1, forward strand.
TCCTCATCACCTGTCTGCAGAAAATCATCGTCATCGAGATCGTACAGGGGCGTGACCTCGGGGGAATAGCTGGCACCGTTGCCACTGACCGGTTCATCGCCATAGGGGCGGATTTTTAATACCCCGTCAGACCAGACCGCATCGCTGTTGGTTGCGGTGAGTAAATCGGATACGCACTCCAGTGCCGGCCGCTGCTGCGAAAACCCCGGAGAGATAAAAAACCCCATGGCCCGACAGTAGTTGTCGTAGTCGGACAGGTCACCGATACGCGCACTGTCCCAGCCCGCGCCGTAATACCCGTTGCTGAGAAAATCCCGCAGTATCTGTGCGGGATGTGCGTCACCACTAAAATCGGTATCGCTGAGGAAACCGGTGATTTCAAAGCTGTAATTTTTTAAAGCACCGGACTCACCCAAATCCAGGCGGGGATTGGCCAGCACCGCGGTGCCAGCATAGCCCACCGCTTTGCCGGGGTGTCGGCTTCTGAGCCAGTTCCAGGGCGCCTGGCTGCGATTGCCACGGAAAAAGGTCCAGCCACTGCCGGTGGCGCGGCTGTTCAGGGCGCCCGCCGATTTATCCACCCAGCAGCGGCCAATACCGCCGATAGGCCCCTCGGCCAGGGCAAACATAATCGATGCCTCATAGGTCCAGGATTCGGTTTTTATGGTGCTCTTGCCACCACCACCGCCACCCTTGCCGCCGCTGGAGCGCTGTTTCTCAACGTGTTTGATCGCCCGGAAATCGTCGTGCCAGATCAGCTTGGCCGGCACCCGGTTCCTGCCGTACTGCAGGGTAAGGCCACTGCCATAGGTGCTGGTCTGCAGCTGGATACCGGCGAGCTTTTCGCCGGCTTCAATGGTGGTGGTTGTGCTTGATCCGCCCATAATGATTCAGTCTCAAAAATCAGCTTTAGGTGCATTTCCGATCCATTTCGTTACAGGATTTTTACTCCTCACAATATCAGCTTGCAGTCAAGCTTGTTCCCGGAAGTGCCCCAAGTATTGTACGTACGCTGTCCGTCTGGTAAGATCCTCAAAATTGGATTTTCGACTCATCTATATAGAGCAGGGCTTTTAGTCATTCGCTCATGTCCATGCTGAATGCTAACAAGATAGGACATGGGAAATTTTACTCACCTATTCTTTTTGTTTGAAAAGTATTTATTTAGTAATAAAAAAATGAAAAATATAATTCTGCTGATTATTGTTATAGTATTTTCAGTGAACTCATATGGTGATTGTTCAGGAAATATATGTAACAACGTCACTGTAGATAGGATCTATATTTATCCGGATGGAAGAAACTTAAGATTCTCCACTTCCGGAGATGAAACAAATTTGGATTGCACCTCCAACGCTAATAAATATCTAGTTCTCGATATGAGCCTTCCATATGCCAAAGAAACTGTCTCGATATTACTTGCAGCACATCAAACCCAGTCAAAAATTTGGGTAAATAATTCTGGTGCAGGCACGGAATGCACAGTTCTTTCAATCCAGTCATATAAATAAGCCGTAAGCGATAAAAGCGAGTTTCCAGCCCACTCTCATATAAGTTTTATTTGTCAGCCAAGTCTGGCTATGACTTTGTATTGTTGTGCAAACCCCAGCAGGTAAAAAATCGACAGGGGCGCTCGGCCAAATCCTGGTCCGCCAGCGCATCGCCATAGACCACCCCGAGGCCCATATAGCTGTGAATAATAGTGGGCCAATCCACCACAAGGGCGCCGTGGGCAAAGCTGCGCCCGAACCGCCACACCGCGATATCCCCCGCCTGCCCCGGCCCTGCAATCTCCTGTGCGTGCTGCAATACCTGGCCCAGGTAGCGCTCCTCGCCCCGGTGTAAATGCCAGTCCCGCGGGTAGTCCTCCACCGCGCCGGCCTCGATCACACCCGTTGTGGAAAACACTTCCAGCAACAACATGCCGCAATCCACCCCGGCGCCCTTCACCCGTCCCTGGTGCCGGTAGGGCGTATTCAGCCAGGTCCTGGCCTCGGCGATGACAGCGGCGCGCTGCGCTGCTGCCGTCATCGCGCCTGCTCCGGCACCGGCACATAGGGGTAGCCGCGAAAGCGGTTGCTGTTATTTTTCGCCGCACACGCGGGCCTGGTGCGATAACAGCCCGGATAAACCGTGAAACTGTCACCGGATTGCGGCGCAACACCCAGTGGCATGGACAGGGTGAAGTCGCCCCCGGCATAGGCGCGCACCGCGCGCCGGCTGCCCGCGGCGGGACCGCTGGTGATGGCGAGCACACCCAGGTCAAAATACTGGCTCGCCTGGCCGAGACCGCTCTTGATCACCTGCCGGGTGGAGCCGGTGTTAATAGTGCCGGTCACCGTGAGGGCACTGCGGGACAGGCCGCAACCGGCATCGTACACGCTGTAGGAACAGCCCGGCTTGAGCAGGGTGCGCGGCATGGGCTGGTTTAATTTATCCAGCTCGGATTTCACCGTCAGCTGCACCTGGTGGCGGCTCGGGTCCACTGCCGCCACCGCCCCTTCGAACATCAGCAGCGCACCGGGGCTGGTATCACCCCAGGTGGGCATATACACCTTCTGCACCTTGACCCGAGCACCATCGAAGGCGCCGTTGGTGGCAGCGGCCGGCAGTGTGTGGCCCTGGATATGGTTGTCGATCCCGGCCTGCGGACTGTCGCCGGTTTTCAGGGTGACATTGAGCACATCCACTTCGAGTCCCGTTTTCAAACGGATTCTGTCCCGCTCGATAATCGGACCCGTGTGGCGAAACACTTCGCCGTCGAGGGTCAGGTCGGTATCGCCGGTATTCCAGCGGTGGGTTTCCCCCGTTAACAGGCTGACGGTGTAGAGGTCGGCAATCAAATAGGTATTGTTGCCGTTTAACAGAGCAATCATTTGCGCGGAGGCATTTCGCATACATTCACCGCTTATTTCACCGAAATCAGTTCGAGGGACTTGAGTTCCCAGAGGTGGATCAGAAACCGTTCGACATCCAGGTTGTCACGGTAAAAGCGCACGCGGCGGCGTATACCGTCATAGGGGTCGTCGAAGTAAAAGGAATCCCAGCGCCCGTAGTGGTCCTCGAAAAACTGCACCAGCTGCTGCAATTCCCGCAGCGGTGGATCGCTACGCAGAAACTCGTAGCGCAGGCGGTACCTGTAGCGCGGTTCCCGCTGATAACGGGCGCGGAACTCCCGGCCGCTGGCAGCTTCCTGCACACGGGTTTTGAATATCGGTGTGCGGCGCAACTTGATCGACAGACCCGGCAGGTCTATGGGGAAAACCGCATTGCTCATAAATCACATGCCCCGCATCATGCCGCGCCGGTATATTTCCCCAATGGCTTTGGACAGGTCGTCCAGCTCCATCATGTACCTATTGCCCATGCGCTTGCCCGGAAACGCCACAGGCGCTGCCTCTTCCATACCTCCCTCTTCTTCACCGAGGCGGCGGATGGTGTTGGCGTGTTGCGCCGGCAGCACCATCTCCTGCTCGTGCAGCTGGGTGAGCGGGTTGATCCCGGCCGGGATGTCGTAGCCTGCACGGGCGGATTTGATATTGCCCTTGAGCGCGCCCACCGTGGCCAGCAGCGAAGCCACCGCGGCCACTGCCAGAATCGGGCCGACATAGGGAATACTGGCCTGGGATTCCGCCCCGCCCGCCGCCGCAGCTGCGGCCGAGTTGCCGATCTTGCCCATGGCCGTGCCGGCGGAGGTGGCCAGGCTTTGACTGGCCGCTGCGCCCTCTACAGCCTGCTTGGTTTTAATAAAACCGATCTGCTGCGCCAGTTTGGTTGCCTGAATTGCGGCCCACTGCTTGAATGGCTCCATCACCGCCTTGGTGATAAAAAACTTGCCCATCTCCGCCCACACGGCGTTCATGGCGTTTTTCCAGGTCAGGGTGCCCTGCATCATCGCCTGCAGACCCTGGTTCCACAGGCCGTTGATGGATTGCCCCAACTCGTTCCACAGGGCCAGGGATTCCTCCTTGGCCTTGGCGTCTATCTCATACAGGCGCCGGTTGTGCTGCTCGCGCAGGGCTTCCAGCTCCCCCTGCAGGCGCACCGTTTCCGCCTCGTGGGCTTCACCCTCGATAGAGAGCAGGGTCAACCGCTCCTGCAGGTTGGCGCTGGCAATCTCGAAGCGCTGAGCCTCGAAGTCGCGCAGCCGCTGTAGATACTCCCCCTGGCCGATCAGGCCGAAGTCCACTTCCGTGCGCGCAGTCTGCTCGGCGGTCTTGAGGCGCTCTTCAGCCACTTTCTGCTGGGCTTCTCGGGCAGCGGTGTCCAGGGCCAGGCGCTGCTTGTGCGCCGTTTCCCGCTCGCGCACCTGCAGTTGCAGGATCTTGCCCTCGATAGTGGCGGCATCGCGGGAGCCGGATTCCACTATCGACAACTTGCGCTGCCAGAAGGCAATTTCATCGGCGATCGACAGTTGACGCAGGCCATTGACCAATTGGTGGTTGGCTTTTATGGCCGCCAACTCGGCAGTAAAACCGGAAACGGAAGCTTTGTCGCCACCCAGGTCAAGCTTGGATAAGTTGGCCCCGGTGCCTCCCGCCGTATTGCCGGTGTTACTGGTGTTGTTGCCCGTATTGTCCTCGGTATCCGGCTTAAAGGGATCGTATTGGCCGCGACGGTAAATCCGGTCGTTGCCGTCTTGGGCAATATTAAAATTGCCCTGCTTCCAGTCGGCTTGCAGTTGACCCCGCGCCAACAGGTTGACTTCCTTTTCCTGGGCCTCTTGTGCATCGCGGTCGGCAATGCGTTTGCGGCTGGCTTCCAGCTCCGCTTCAATTTTTGCCGTCGCCGCACGCCAGCTTTCCGAAACCCCGGCAAAGTCGCCCTTGAGCGCTTTTGCCGCGATCTCGCTGAAACTCTCTATGCGTATCTGCGCACGATCCAGCCCGCTGTTGAACTGCTCCACCAGTACATCCCAGAACGCGGAGAATCCACTGAAGTGATATGCCAGTTCGCTGATCAGCTCCATCGTGGCAAATTTGAGGTTGTGCCAGATCAACCGTACCGCAACACCAAAACCCACAAACAAAATGCGCAGCGTCTCAAGTGCCACCCCAAGAGGCGCCAGCGCCTGTTGCTGTTTATTGGAGGAATCGGTTGCGGCGGCGCCGAGTCCGCTAAATATCTCCCCGCCAATCGTTCCCAGGTCTCCCAGGGTGCGCAGCAGTTCCCGCACCACATCGAGCACCAGGTTGATAGCCCGAGCGGTGACCTCGGCGTACTGACTGGCACCATCCGACTGCTCAAACAGAGTATTAATATCCTGCAATAACTGCTTGATGCCATTGGTACCGCCCGCCTGGCGCACCTCGTCCAGGCCGTTTTTAATGTTATCTATCAAGTTTGACCAGCTGCCGGACAACGACTGCATCAGGGCCTCGCTGGAACCCGCATTCATCCTCCCCATCTCATCCACCAGCGCGGCAATCACATCGCGACCCAGGGCGCCCTGGGCGGACAGCTTCTCCAACTCGGTGGTGTTCCTGCCCGTGACCCGCGCCAGCAGGTCCCATACCGGAATGCCACGCTCGACCAGCTGCAGGATTTCCTCCCCCTGCAGTTTCTGTTTCGCCCAGGCCTGTCCAATCCCCAGGCTGATCCCCTCCAGGGTCTGGTAGTCGCCACCGAATTTGGCCGCGGTATCGGACAGCGCCTGCAGGGTGCCGTCCGTGGGATCGAGGCCGAACGCCTTCAGGCGCACAAAGGACGCCGCCAACTGGTCCACCTGGTAAGGGGTTTCGGTGGCAAAGTCCTTGATCCAGGCAAAGGCGCGCTCGCCCTCGGCGACACTGCCCATCACACCGGTTAAACGGATCTGCAGCTGTTCAAAGCTGGACATCACACCCACCGCCTGCCTGCCCAGTAGCACCAGGCCGCTGCCGATAATCAGGTTGCGCACGGTACTCAGCTGGCCCTGAAACTCCTTGAACTGGCCCTTGATGTTGCCGAGGGATTGATTCACCACCCGCTCCGCCCGGCGCATATCCCCGCGCAGTTCGTCGAGCCTGGTGGTCAGGCGGATTTCGATATCGGGATCATTCATGCTTCGCTATCCGCTTTGACCGGTTGATCCGGGGAATTTTGCGGGGGGAACATCGCCATCAGGTCTTCCGCACTACCCTGCTTTGCTTGGGGTTGGGCGCCCTCGCAGCCCATAAAGGCGCCCACCAGGAAATGGACAGGGGGGAACTTCTTCCAGTAGCGGCTCATGGCCTCGACTTCCGGGAGCGTGACATTGTCGCGGATATGCGCCCAGGTCCAGCCAAAAACCATACTCAGGTGGGTGTAGAGTTCTCCCCAGTCAAAGGGTCCACGTCTGCGGCGACCTCCGGCGCAGACGGATTTTCTTTCTCCTGCTCCTCCAGCGCCTTGCGCCGCAGCCCGGAAATATCCATCACCGCCTGGAAGATTTCGAGCATATTGCCCAGGTCGATCAGCTCGACGACTTCCGCGCGGGTAATCTCCGGATAATTGCGCACCAGGGATGCGAGTGCGGCATCGATCACCACGCTAATGGATTCCGGGGAGGTATCGGCGGAGAAATTTTGCAGGCGCTCCTGCAGCTGTTCCAACGCGCCCAGGTTCAAAGGTGGAAAGACAAAGGTCTTATCCCCCAACGCAATGGGAATCCCTTTAAACCGCACCCTGTGTGGTGTCGGCATATCCGCTGGCGCCGGTGTGGCCGACGCCGCTGTTTTTTGCTTGCTCATAGTGTGCTGTGCTCCAAAAAAAGCCCGGCAGCAATCAATCGCTATCGGGCCCGCGCAGAGGGAATTAATTAACGGGAAAAATGCGCGCAGTTACTCGGAGGACGCCAGTGTCGCCACGTCGCCGTTGGGATCGGCAAAGCACTCGAAGTCCAGATCCGGCATCACAAAATCATCCTGCTTGGTGGACAGGCTCATCTTCGCGCTGACACAGTTCGGCAGGGTGACGATCAACGTCTTGCCCTGGTAGGGCATAAACAATTCTGCCTTGAAGGTGGGTGAGTAACCCATGGGCAGGTTTTTGATGGTCATTTTCTTTGCCGTGGTGCTGTCGGCAGTGTACTGGTAATTGATGTAAACAAACTTGCTCGCCTGCGCACTGGCGAAGGTGTATTTACCACTCCCTTCCACCGCGTACTGGCCGACATTCGGCGTCGCGTTCACGCGCACCATGGTGTTGCCATGCTCATCCCGCACACCCAGGTCAAAGGCAAAGGTGCCACTGTTGGGTGGCTCGACGGTGATCTCGCTGGGAGAAGCCGGTATCTGCACGCCATCGGTGGAGAAGATATCGCTGACAATACCGCTTTGCAGGGTCTGGCCAAAGAACAGCGAGTTGAACAGCAGGCCGTTGATACTGGCGAAGGCGGCCTTGCCGGTGATCTTGCCCTTACCGCGCCCCACCGCAACCGGGAACTGGTTCTGCCCGTGCAGTGTCTTGGTCTCGAAGCTGAAATCCACCGAACAGTTTTGCAGCTCGCCGAACTGTACCGGCGTGGGGGTTTCAATGGTGTTGCCCCTGGCATCCATCAGTGGGATACCCCACAGGATGCCGGAGCCAAACTGGTACTGGGCCATCATATTCTCCTGAATTAATAGGGGGAGTGGGTGAAAGAAAAAGTAACCGGAACACTGACGCCGAAATGCTCGCCACTGTCATTGCCGCTGGAGCCGAACTTGACCGTTCCGAACTCGACCTTGCTCAGGGCCGGGTGAAATTTTGTATCCCGCAGGGCTTTGTAAATATCCTCCTCCAGCGCGTAGAGCCGGGACAGATGCGGTTCTCTGGTGAGGCCGAATACCTGTAATGACAGCCTGCCCTGCTGGTGCTCACGGGTGAGCCTGTCCGGCTGTATTAACAGACTGTCACCGCGAACCTCACCGCTCAGGTAACTTCCAGTGGCATCGGCGGCATAACCGGTACTCACCATCAGGCCCGCATCGGTGCGGTAGTCGTTGGCCTGGGTGACCGTACCCAGGTGCGCCTCCAGCGCGACGTGGATATCGCCAATAAATAAGGACCGCATGGCGTTCTCCTTAAAGGCGCGCCGCCTGCACAGTGCGCAGGTAGCCGTCATCCTCCACCAATGTGCCGATACGGAATGTCTGCCCCAGCTCCGGCACCTCCAGGGTGGCGCTCTGATCGTGCTCGCCGATCACACGCACCAGGTAGGTGAGCGTCGTTTCCCGGTAGGGGGTATCGGCCATCTGATCGACCCCCTCATCCACCACCACCCGGCAGGGGATATTGTCGCTGTCGGGCTTGTAAAAGGCTTCCTTGCCAAAGAGCCGCAGGGCGTGCTCGGCGAGTTTCTGTTCGTGGGCATGCATGATGAAAAGTCTCAATAAAAAACCCGGCAAGCCGGGTGCAAATAGCGGAGGAATCCCGCTGTCTAGCGCTTGCGGAGTTCCCGCTTAACAGCGTTGGCAAACCCCTTCTGAATATTATCCCGCGCGACCCGTGCGGCAATCTTGCGAAACGGAAAGCGTGCGCGGTAGCTGGGGGCCTTTACAAAAATAAACATCGGTTTCGCCGCACCCATCTGCAGGTGCGCGATACTGCTGTCGTTACCGTAGTTTTTTCTCAGGTAAATCCCCGGCGGCAGTTTGCCGCGCTGCTGCTGCAGAACAAAATATTGCGAGCCGCGCTTCTTTTTACTGCCCCGCCAGCGCCTGGCCAGACTCTTGGCCGTAGCGTTGGCCCTGTAGCCCTGCTCGCCAAAGGCGCGCAGTTGTGACAGCATCCGGATCAACTCTCCGCGGGGGAAATTGCCGTTTTTATCCAGGGGCGCATGTTTGGACGGCACTGCATACATCCCCGAAGGCAACAGACCAATGCGCTGCAGGGCTCTCTCAAAGCGCTTGTGCCTGCGCCCGCCGCCATGAATCTGCCCCTGCAGGTACTTGGCCGGAGGGATACCCTTAAACGCCTCGTCACGCAGGAACACTTTTGCCTGCAGGTTCTGCGCACTGGCCCTCTCCACCAGCACACCGCGCAGCGTAAAGGGCGCTGGCCGATCAAAAATACTCTCCATCTCCCGCTGCATATTCTCGCGGGTATCGAAAGCGAGATAGTTCAGTGCATTGGCGGCGACTTTGGGGGAATCCCGCGCGAGGCGCTGCATGCGGCGCTCGAAACGGCTTTTGTCGATAATGATGGAATCGGACACAGTGCCCCCTGGGAGCTAGGGAAGATGACCAATCTGCTCGACCACCCGGTAGCTGATTAAATGCCTGCAGGTTTCACAGCCAGCCTGAAAGTTTTCACCGGTCGCGACCTTGAGCATTTCACCACTGCCCAACTGGCGCCTATCAATAACGGCAATATCGATCACCTTGACCTCAAAACCGCACAGGGCACGCAAGTTCAGGAATTCCGAATCAAGCTGGGTTTCCGTGCTCTGATTGTCCGGGTCGAGATCAAGGTCTGAGCCCAGATCGAAGTCGAGGTCCTCATCCGGGTCCGGGTCCGGGTCCGGGTCTCCGTTATGAATTTCCTGCTCACCGGAAGCAGCCTCCGTCTCTCCGGAATCAATTCCAGGCTCCCTGGTATCGGATTCCTGTTCCCCGCTATCGATATCACCGGGACTGGTGACCGCATCCTGCAGCGCCTTATCGGCCCGTTTCTGTTTCAGCAGCGCCTCCAGCTCACCTGCTGTTCCCAGGTTCTTGTACTCGCTTTCTGAAACACCCAGGGCGGACAAAGCCTTGATCAGCTTTGCCCTACTCTGTTTTGACTTACTCATGGATTATCGCCTCGCGATGGATGAACGCATTCTGGCAGCGCCGCCTGTACGCTTAACTGGCAGCGCTGGAGGCGGGAAATACCAAATCCGGCGCGGTATTGACGATCATCGGATACTGGGCCACATACAGGTCCACCCAGCGCGGGCTGGGAAATTCTCTATCCGGCACCAGGTAGGAATACCACTCCCGACCCTGCTGGGCGAGGTCGTCGAAGGTCTCACCGGGAGAGAGCATATGTCGGAAAATATTGGACCCCTTACCGGGAAAGAATTTAATCTCGGCAGGCGCCAGGTTGATGCTACTGCCATCGTCGGCACCAAAATATTCCTTCCAGGTCACACCGGCAAAACTCACCTCTGTACCCAGGGTGCCCTCGGTGAGCTTGCCCGCCATCTTGGCATCGGCGGCCGCCTCGTAACGCTTGTTGAACTCGGCATTGGCCATCAGTGCATCCCAGGCGGCCTCACCACAAAGCGCTTTTACTTCACCGACAAACCGACCCTTGGCCTTGCGCCGCATGGTGCGGGTAATCTTGCTCTCCACCTTCTTGCGCAGTTGGAATTCACTGGTGTTGGCGATATCCAGGAATACCTTGGGCGGCGCCGTAATGCCAAACTCGGCGTGGAAGTCGTACACAGTGCGGCCTTCTTGATCCAGTAGCAGGCCATTGAGCGCACCCAGGCGCATCAGTTCCAGGCGGTTCTCGCACTGGTCTATCAGGCCACCACCGCCAGTCTGCCAGCGGGCGATTTCCTTTTGCAGTTCCTCCACGATCTGGGTTTCGTTGGAACCAAACTGGCGTACAAACGCCAGGTCCGAGGCGGTGAGGCGTTTATGCCGGGCGACACGTTTGGTCTTAAAGTGGCGGATTTTTCTGGGCTCGTCGCTACTGGAACTGTAAGTTGCACCGCGCTCATCCAGCGGCGCGATCTCCAGCTTGCCTTCCCTGAATTCAATCACCGCCATTTCTGTGCGGATGGGTTCCTGCACAAAAATACCGCTGTTTTTCAGCTCTCTCGGCTGGGTGGGCGCGGTGGCAATCGCCTCTGTCATGGTCACCATGCTAAAGGCGTCATTCGCTAAAACATCAACTATTTCCATAGTGGCGTCTCTCTGTAATGGGTGTCGGGTTTAATCGGATCTAATTGCGGTCGAGGCCTGGTTCCGCCGAACGGGGAACGAAATGGCGTCGCTTCAGTAGCTGCGGACTTTTTGCTGCGCCGCGCGCAGCTGATCAATGGCGGTGGCTTTTTGCTCCTCGGTGATGCCTTCCGGCCACACCAGCAAGCGGTCGTCATACAGGGTGGCGAGATCGTTGATGGTGCCGGGCTTGCCGCCGTCGCTGGCATCCACCGCAGAAAACAGCACCGCCACCGCCACCCCGCTGCCGTCGTCGGCGCCAGGGTTTAGTTGGGTGTAGTCGCCCGAATCGGTAATGCGGCCCAGCACGGTGCCGGCCAGATAATTGCCACCGCTCACAGTAACGCCGCTCTCGCGGCTGAACTGGGTGTGCTGCTCGTGCAGAACATGCGCACCGGGGCGGTTGAGGTTTTCGGTCAGTGTCATGGCTTATGGCCTCCCAGGGAGATTTTTGTAGGCATTGGCCCAGCCGGTCTTGACCTGCTCGGCACCGCCTGCGGGTTGGTCGGAATGGTGGTTACTGCGAATAGGTGTGCTGGCTTGGGTACCGCGCTTGACCGCCAGCAGCATCTTGCCGGCCAGGGCCACCGTCACACCCTCATCAATCAGCTGATCGATGAGGTCATCATCGGCGGACACACCGCAACTCTGTGCCTGGTTACGGATCGCCTTGACCCGTTCCCGCTCGGCCCGAATCGGGTCCGCTGGTGGATCGGCGAGAGGTGTCTCTTCTTCCTCCTCCGGATCGGGCGTTTCATCCGTGGGTGGACCGTCCACAGGCGGCGAACCCGGTTCCTCGCTGGGTTTACTTCCATCCTTGATCGCCTCGATGGTTTTGCCATCGACTCGGAAGGCCACCGCACCGGGTACCCCGGCCAGTGCCGTCTTGACGGTTTCCGGTGGCTGCAGGTTCCCGAGGATCGCCGCCCCCTCCCCGGTCGCGAGCGCCGTTACCGCTTCCTTATTCAGTAACGCGGTAAACTTCTGCGGCACAATGATCTCGTCCACCAGGCCGAGGGTCTTCGCTTCCTCCGGGTTCAGCCAGGTATCCCGCTGCTCGTCCAGGAGCGCGAGCATCCCCTCTACAGTTTTGCCCGTTTTGCGGCTGTAGGCCGTGGCCATGGACTGGTCGGCTTTTTCCAGTTCCTCGACAGCGGTGCGCAGCTCGTTGACATTCCCCTGGGCACTGAGGGAAGCGCGGTGCAACATCACCAGGGCAGTCTCGTACATTTCCACCTTGTCACCGGCGCAGGCCACCACCGTGGCCATGGAGCAGGCGTAACCTTCAATACGGATGGTCACTTCACCGCTGTGATTGCCCAGGGCGTTATAAATGGCAATGCCGTCTTCATGGGTACCGCCCTGGCAATTGATCCGCACCAATACCGCCTCATCACCAATCTCGGCCAGACTGGCGAGGATCTTCTTGGCGGTAATGGAATCCTCCCAGTAATCCAAACCGATCACGTCATAGATCAGCACCTGGTGCGGCTGGCCGCCTTCGCCGCGAATAAAAAATTGAAACATAAATTAAGCCTCTTGTTGTTGGAGGACGAGCTTGGCGAGATCCTGCAATTGACCACTGGCGGTGAGCTTGCCGGGGTTGGTATCCAGCATCACTGCCATCGATTGCTCCAGTATCAGTTGCTCGTTGATTTGATCGAAATCCAGCGCCCGCTCCGCCACCTTGTTCTGGCGACTGTCGAGCCCGCCGCGAATTTCCAGAATATCCGCCATCACATCCTTGAGCGGGTCCACCCAATCCCACTTCGGCGACTTCCAGGCCGGCAGGAAAGCACCGGGGTCCTGCCAGTAACCGGGCACCTCGGCACCGCTCAGCACCGCTACATCCGCAAACCACCGCGCTACCGGGCGGCACCAGCGGTGAATCAGAAAATGCAGCTGCAACTGTTCGATGCGGCGGCGAAATTCCAGCATGCCGGCACGAATGGAGGAATAGTTGAGCCCCTCCAGATCGCCGGTCAGTTGTTCGTAGGTCAGGCCGGCAGCGCGCGCACTGGCACGCAGTTCCGTTTTGAGCCAGGTGGCATAGTTGACACCGTCCACCGCATGGGGGTTGGAAAAGGCAATATCCTCATCCTCCTCCAAGTAATGAATACCGCCGGCACGAATCTGCTCCAGTTGCTCGCCTTCGGGGCCCTCCTTTTTCTCCCCCAGGGGCCGGTTAATCTCGCCCCCCATCTCGGAGGGATACGGCCGCTTTTTAATAATCCAGGCGAACAGCTGCGCGGTCTTCTGCTTGACCAGCAGGGAGTCCTGCATCTCGTCGATTTCATACAGGCGCACCAGGATCGGCGTCAGCTCGGGGATCCCCCGCACCTGGCCGGGGCGCAGGCGCCGGTACAAATGGATAATGTCGTCGGCGGGGATTGCCCGGCGCACATTGCCGGTTAACCCTGTGCTGCCATCGCCGGGGTGATCCCGCCACAGGTGGTAAAAACTGCGCTGGCCGAAGTCATTGAACTGCACTCCGAGCACAATGGGGTTATGCGCCCGCTGCAGGGTGTAGCCCTCGTCCAGGTGATCCGCTTCCAGCATCTGTAACTGCAGGGGCACCGTCAGGCGGTCCGCCGCGCGGCGAATGCGCTGGCGGGTCAGCACTTCGCCGGACTCGAACTGGGCACCGGCAGCCAGCATCTGCAGGCCGTAGAGGTTATCCAGGCCGTCCGCGTCACTCTCCAGAATCCAGCGGTCCCACAATCCCTGCAGGGTTGCGTTACCCCATTTGGCCACAATCCCGTTGCCCACCAGATTGGCAACGTAGGTCTCCTTGGCGGTGGTGGCATAGGCCTGGTTGCGCACCGCGTGGCGGGCGCGCTTGCGCAGGATGGACAGCTTGCCGCTGATATCCCCGTTGGGGCCGCCAATCCCCATCAATCCCTTGTTGCCCAGACGCGGGCCCCGGCTCGCGCCCTCGTAAGTGGCACGTATGCGCGCACGCAGATCAAAGCCGGGGGTGCAGCGGATTCTGGGCCGGGCATCCACTTTAATTGCCATTGCCTAGAGTCCTTTATCAGTAATAATGCGCGAATAGCGCCGACGTTCGGGCTGCACCGCCGCGGCGATGGTTTTGCGCAGCGCGCGCAATTGCGGCAGCGTGACATCGGCGTATTTAATCTGGCGACCGTTGTGGCGGAATTCCCCCACGCGCTCCCCCATCGCCATCTCGCTGATGGCTCTGTCGATATTGTCCAGATCGGTCTGGGTGTAGCTCATCGGATACCACCGGTTACGCGCATACGTTTGCGCTTGGGTTGACGGGTTGCCTTGGGCGCCGTGGCATTCAGGATCTCGTCGAAGTTCTGTTGCAGCCGCGCCAGGTCGAGGCCGAGGTATTTCTGGGCTGCGCGCACCACCGCCAGGTTGCCCTTGTAACAGTCGAGCACCTCATTGCGCACACCGGGTCGACATTCGTATCTGAATATCATCTTGCCGCGGGAGTAGCTCAGCTTTTTTTCCTCGGCCGTTGCCTGGGCAAAGAACGCCCGTGTACACCACTCGGCTGACGGCCAGTGGATACGCCCCGGACACGGTGCCTTGGGGTCCGGCAAATTGCCCTCCTCGTCCGGCTGGGGCAGGAGTTTGTAGCGCGCATAAATCATATCCACTGCGGTATCCGTGCCGATTACACAGGCGCGCGTGCCGTGCCTGTTGCGCTTTTTCTGGTAGGTCACCACCGATTGCTCATAGCGGTTGTCACCGCGACAGGCAAAGCCCACATGAGCATCAAAACGCCGCACAAACGCGTGGGCCTCATCCGTATAGTGGCCGCCGGTATCGATGCCGAAATGGCGAATGCTCAACTCGATACCACTCTCGTGGCGATAACTGGCCGTGCGGATCTTGTCTTCCAGCTGGTCCCAGATAATTGGCCGGTTCAGATCGCCGTAAAGCACGAAATACTCCAGGGTCCAGGACTCCTCCCCCACGCCCCAGGCCACCACCATGCCCTCGAAGCGGTCATCCTGGTGATCGACAAAACAGGTGAGGAAAAGCCCGCCCATGGGCACCGGTGCGGCATACACTTCGCGGCGGTCGTAAAGCAGCTCGGCATTGGGCTTCTCGACGGTGTCCTCCACCCAGAGTTCACCCAGATCGAGGTTGATAAAGGTTTTGCGCTTTAAGCGGTCGTCGCCGATTTCCAGCCATTTGCGCACCAGCCCCACCCAGCCATCGGTCAGGGTGAGGGAGTACAGCGAGCTGATAAAAATACCCACCTTGCGCGGCGGCCGAGCCTTGCTGTCGTCCCGGTTAAAAAAATGCTCACCGTCGCGGGTCCAGAATCCGCAGTCGTCCGCAATCCAGCGGCAACCCTGCTCGATCTTTGCCAGGTCTTTGTAAAAGAATTTACCCTGGCAACCGGCGCACACATACCAGACATCGCTGCCAGTCAGCGCTTCCTTGTCTTTGCTTTTATCCCAGCAGATACCGAAATCGGCATCCCTGCCGCCCCACAGCAATGTCTGCTCGCGCGCACAATGGGGGCAGGTCACATAGCAGCGCAGCACCGCCGAGGCGGATTGCATCAGCCGGTCGATATGGCTTGCGCCAGCCGTGGTGGGGGTACCGCCAAAAATGGCCTTGGGAAAACTCGCCCCCTCCAACCGGGACAGCGCGGCCTTGATCGGGTCCCCGGATTTGCCCGATTCAATCTGCCAGCGGTCCACCTCGTCAGCAAACAGGAACTGCTTGGTGATCATGTCGAAATTGGTCGGGCTGTGCGCCCCCAGCATATCGAGGGACCAACCCAGGCCCTGCTTTTGTTCTATGGTGTTGTTTTCGTTTTGACTGTTCCAGTCGGGGAAAATCGCCTGCAGCACCGGCATCCAGGGAATCACCGGATTAATTTCCGCCTTAACAAACTTCTTCGCTTTCTTATCGTCGGGCTGATAGATCACCCCGCTGCGCCCGCGGTGCACGATCAGGTACAGCACCGCGGCAACCGCGATCTTGGTAAATCCCCAGCGCGCCGACTTCTGGCAATAGACCTCGCGAATGGCATCGCTGGTCATCATGTTGAGTACCGCGGCCTGGGTGGGCTGGGTGGTCCAGCGACCGGATATATGGCTGGACTCCGGCGGCAGGTAAAAATATTTATCCGCCCAGTCAACCCCGTTAATCGGGGGGCGCTTCCTCAAAATCGACAGCCCACGGGTCGCCGCCCTCGCCGCTGCCCTCAGCGTAATCGGAGAGGTCTGGTTCGATTTCAGCAAGTTCATTGCAGGCGGCAACTATTTCCCGGTCCAGCTGCGCAAACGCTTCCGGGGGAAGATCCGGACAGGCCTGCCGCAGCCTGGGGCTCAATGCCTCCAGGCGTGAATTGACTGCCGAGGCGGCCTTCTGCACGGTGTGGGTGATCAAGTCCAGGGGGCCGTAAGTACGCTCAAACACCAAGCGCTTGGCCCGCTGGCCCGCAATGCGCTCGGCCCGCTCCTCCACCTTCAGCTCCGCATCCCGTAACCGGAAGTTCACTTCCGCTTCAGACCCCCCTATTTCCGGTTCAGAGCCGTCTTCCGACACCCCTTTTTTGGCGCGTAAATAGCGAATGTAAAACCCCCGCCAGGCATCCAGGTCATATTGCCCTCGCCCCCGTGGTACGGGGGCTCCCGGCAATTTCTTCAGGTCCCGGATAGCCCGGTCAGAGAGAAAAAGATGCGCCGCCACCTCAGCCTGACTCGCCATGAAAATAACCGGAAGCGGAAATGGAAGATTTCAAAAAATTTTCAGAATCAGAGACTCACTGGGGCCCGAATTACCCCCAGGAGAGAACAGGCCCAGGGAGGACCCGCGCGACGCAAATGGCACTGAATTCACTGTATCCTTTCCCCTTTGTCGCTTTTATCATCTTTGACATCGAAGGTCAGTTTTCGCTCGGCCACGCCTGCTTCTGCTCCTGTTGCGCCTTCATCAACTGCAGGCGCTTGTGGTTGTAATACCAGTTCATCGCAAAGGAAGCGACGGCCACCAAAGCACAGATAAAGCCAACGGGGTTTTGAATAAACAGGCTATAGATACTGCCGATAGCACCCGCGGTTACCGTGGTGGCATGGCCGGCCTTCTCAGCCAACTCTCGCATCAGGTCGTGAACGGTCATGACTGTTTCCATGTCTTGATGGCTTTTTCAGCACTGCGGCCCACCACATAACCACCCAAGCCGATCTTTACGATCTCCAGCAGTGCCAGTGTTTGCTCCTCGCTGAGGTTTGGTGCGGTCCATCCCAACCAATGCGCCACGACCAAACCGACAAACGTCAACATCGTCAGCGGGCGCCAGCACCGTTGTAGCCAGCTCTCTCCACCAGCCTCAGCGGTGATGATGCTGGTGGCCGATTCCAGCTCTTTCAGGTCCATAGAGATCAACTGGCTATCAATCTGAGCCTTGAGCCGGTTGGCCTCTGTTTTGTCTGGGAACGCTTTGTCGATGGCCTTGCCAATCAGGTTAGAGATGGCAGTTAGGGCAGAAATCATCAGTAGCTCCAGGGGTACGGCTTCAAAGTTATCCAGACATAAAAAAACCGGCTCAGGGGCCGGTTTGGGTCGTTGCACGGTGGTGTGGGGAGGGCGGGCTAGAAAAAGCCTTTAACCGGTTATGATTTTTGACCACCGCTCTTTTCATTGGCAGATTTATACTTGAAATACAAAACTATATTTCTTATTACCGCATAGAAGCATACAAACGAACCTATAAGACAAGGAATAAATAGTAAAGCTATTCCGCCAACATACCCCATATAGGAAAACACTCCAAGGAGGAAACCGACGAATATTTCGGTTATTACGGACTCCCAGTCTACGGCGTGAGTTAAATCGATCGTTTTCGCACCGTAGTGCCTTAATCCAATACCTTTAATCTTTCTAGGCATAAAAAATCATAAAATTCACAGTACAATCAAAGTTCAATATTGGTCGTCATGGCGCTATTATCCTGATTACCGTCCCGGAAGCAATTCTGTGCCACTCCCTTCATACGCCCTACCTTGGGTAGCTCCAGATTGTGGGGCCGGTACGCTTGCCCGGAATAGCTCCAAGATCGTCCAGGTGCAGGAATCTGCCCTTGTATGGACCATGCTGCTTTACCCCAATGCCAGTAAACCCTTCCTCTATAGCGATCCCCAGCAGCTCATAGGCACGCCCACCTGAAACTGATACATCCACAGCCTGCCCGGTAGTGTGTGTCATGGTGGAGCCGATCCTGGCGCAGTGGGCCTGGCAGCGATAACCGGAGGTGATCACTATCGGCTTGTTGAAGCGCTTCCTCACCCTTATCAACCGGCACAACGTGTCGTCCGAGAAGTGGAGTTTCCCGCAACAACGGCAGGACAACTCCCTTTCTGTGAAGTGTTCGTTATCAAACATGGGATCACCAAATACGGAAAAGTCCGCACTGGGCGGACTGAAGATTGGTATAGCTGTAAAGATAAATATTCAGAATATTATAAGGCTAGCTGGATGACATCGCGTTTGCTCCCTTACATCCCCTAAATTAGAGCTTCGCGTCTTAAATTCCATCCATGGCTATCGGTGTAGATGTTACCTTTATGCTATCCATCCAAAAGGTGAAATAGTCTGTCATAGGACGATAGATCCCAACTCGAATACTAAATTTACTTTGGAGCCCATTCTCCGGGCTTGGAGGGTAACCCCAGTAAAACTTGTAGTTACCATCATATACGGAGCTATAATTAATTGCTTCTTCCAAAGAAAATTTATTATGAAGCCCCTTATTTTTCCAGAGAAGAATAACACCACGAGGGCCATCATATCTTGCTTTCATCTTAACATGGTAAACATACCAAGAGCTTTTCCATATTGTATCAGTATGGAATGTAACAGCTGGATTCTGTTTGCTCACCTCATTCCTATATGTAAAGTCAACATACATCTTATTTGGGTCAGAGCCGTGATCTCTTAAAAAAATAGCAAATGCTGGCCCTAGTGCCGGGCGACTACCATAAGCTGTAGAGTCATGCTGCCACACCTGGCTTATTATTGCTCTCTGGCCACCCACTTTAGTATCTGGATGAACCTTAAAATAGAAACGCAAATAACGCCAATCACCAAAGCCCATTGCGTCAGGATTATTGCCATGAGACAAAACGATCTCTTCTCGATCAGAGGGGCAGCCAGTTTCAGTTTCAGGATAGCCTTCGAATATAATACAACGATCCCCATGATGACACTCATGATGTTTTAATCGTGATATTTCACGATGCCTTTCATTTAAAGTTGAACAGCCTAGATAAGGCCTGCTAGGTTGTTCAACTATAGGGTATTCGACAAAATTTTCACTATAATGTCCTGTAGTACTTGTATTTACTCCTGCAGGTGGGCCGTATACGGTAATTGAACCACCTTCTCCAGTGATCCTAGCAATTACATCGTTATTCGAAGCATATAATTCGTTGTATGTGAGAAAAACGCCAAAGAGGGCTATAACTATATTTTTCATATTTTATCCTTATATATTTCTTTAACTCTACCAAAACTTTACGGTGATCTGAGCTTTATCACATTGCAGTACACGACGAGCTTGGCGTAGCTCAACACTTCTTTCAATCACATCTCTGAGCTGCAGCCACAAAAAAGCCCCGTCGGCTTAACCAGACGGGACTTTCAAAGGGGGGTATGGTCCCGCTGCGCATACTTCGCGACAGCTTAGCTGAATATAGCATCTTCACGCCTAGGCTGTCAATACATACAGCTTGTATTTAAATACAGTTATGCGGCACTATCCGCCAAATAAAGCGCCTCCACCGTTCCCTCAATGACTTTGCACATATTAATTACCCAGCTTTTACTTTGGCCAACCTTCCTGCACACATTCTGCATTTCCCACCGATAGTAATACCGCAACCCAAAAACCAACCTCTCCAGCGTAGCCCTCTCCTTGTCCTGACGCCTGGCAATCACATTCAGGTAAGCCAATACTGCGGCATCCGTAAGGGCTGCCCTCTCGTAATCTATCGGGTCCGGGCTCTCCCTGCGCCCTGATAGCATCCTTCGGCCAAATGCCGCCATACGGGGCCAACTCACTGAGTCCCCCGCACGTTCAGGATAGGCCCTGGACCACTCCCACAAGCGCTCGCGAATGCTGATTTCATTGACCATCTTTTCCACCAAGTGAAAGATTCACTCCTCCGTCTCCGCAAACAGGGATTTCAGGTTGTCCAGTGTCTGGCGTCCAACCACCTTGGATCGCTCCTGAGCAGTTTTGTTGGGCAGTTTCGGAGGCTCAAACGCCCGGAATATGCGCTCTCCAGGGGCTGGTATGCACATACCGACAAACTCCGCGTAGTTGGGCGGCCAGCTATCGATTTCTCCCTGCCGCGCCGCCTCCTGGTTTCTGTACTCGACGTAATTCATTCCACGGCGCCAGGCCATCTCGCTTAACTCCTGGGTCTTCTTCGCCCATAACATGAAATCCTCGCTGTAGCAGCCGGCAATCTCATCCGCTTCGGAGTCATACAGGGCATGCTGGGACGACCACTTGTGGCCGTACAGCTGGGTCATGCGCTTCCACAGGGCCAGCAGCAGCGCTTCGTGCCTGGGCTCTAGCGGCTGCGGCATTGATCTGGCGGTGTTGCTGTTGGAGGCGGTTGCCAGGGCCTGAGTTACGGTTTTCATGAGGCTTTCCTTGCTTGGGGAGCGGGTATTCGTCCTGCCAGTGCAGGTCGGGGCCGAAAAACGTTTTGGTCTGTTTCACATACCGGGTGCCGGCGTCACCGATCGCCTCGCAGTATCTGGCGTATCGCACCAGACCGGCTCGAATGGGTTCAAACGGGAATTGTTTTCTCAGGGTGCGATATGACTTCAGCGCTCCGACCCTTGGGTTACCACCGGCTCGCTTTGGGTAAATCTCCCAGAGCTGGACAAACTCCTGTTCGATCAAGTCCGGTTGATCAGGGGGTCGATCAACGGGCGCACTGGTGGGTGGGTCGCCAGTATGTGTATTAGGTTCCTTGACTGGTTCAAGAGAGTGACTGGTTCTGGGTGCAGGAGATTCACCACCCCCTAGTGCAGGAGATTCACTACCTGATGCAGGAGATTCACTACCTGATGCAGGAAATTCACTACCCTTATCCAGAGTCAACACAAACAAATTACTGGCATTTAGCTTGCTGGAATTCGTTGATTTCCGATTGTTGATTTTCAGAAACCCGCTTTTCTCTAGCGCCTTGATATGGGCAATAACTGAGCGCCGACTGATTTCACACTGGTCAGCGATATGTTGATAGCTTGGCCAGCATTCACCTTGGTCACTAGCGTTATCAGCCAGTTTCAGGAGTACCAGCTTACGCAGCGGATTCCCCACTTTGACCTTCATTGCCTTGACCATTAGCTCCATACTCACAATGCACCTCCTATTTGATCAGAGTGGAAGCGGTGAGCTGCTCTAGATCCTCACGCTCGCAATCAATGACATTGGCCCACTCGTCCGCAAGCTGAGCGCCCAAAGCGGCCAGCTCCTGCGTAGTGGGATTGTTGTCGGGGATGTAGACAATGGTGCGAAACAGCGTGCGCAGCTTTTTTGTGGTTTCCAGGCTAACGCCAGCGAGCTCAAGAGATTGGGTAATAAACTGATCTGCCCGAGCAGCAGGCACAACTGGGGCGTGGTTAGGCATGAGAGCCTCCTTGCATAGCAGATTAACCGCCACCAAGGAGTTGCATATCTCGATAAGGCGGCGGGGTAGACGGGTATGCAATACCGCTACAAGGAAACGGCGGGCCCGAAGGCCCCCCGAATACCCCACCATAACAAGGAGGTTTCGCGCACAAAAAAAGACGCTTACAGCTAGAGGCGTCTTCCCGGCGCCTTGTAGATACGGGTTGCATATCCCGGCTCCCGATTTTGCGAGAGCGGGATAAGCATAGGACCGTTCTCCGATCTCTGTCAACCGGGGAAACTGGCTTTTCCGTATAGACGCCTGTTGCATTCTCTATGCCCTTAACCAATAACTTCTGCACTGTTTCGTGCCGAACTCTCCCGGCTGTCACACCACTGGGCAGGTGTCGCCTTTCCCGGTATGCTGAAACTTCCAATACCAATAACAACAAGGAATTAGTTATGTCATTGATCGACAACGGCACCCTCGATCTTCTGTGTCCGAAGTGCAGCCGCAAGCAAAAAAAGCGGTTCACTTGGCTCAAATACAACCAGTATTTCAATTGCTCCTGTGGAGCCCGTGTCGAGATTGATGCAACGCAGTTTCAACGTCAGATCGCCGAGATTGGCAAGGCTATTCAGGATCTCCAGAGGAGCCTTAAGAACCTCAAAGCCTGAAAGGCTGCCTTTAATATCCTGCAACCTGCCGAGGGTCGGTTGCGCATCTGCTTGCAACCATGTTGTCGTGTGCTCAAACATTACTGCTCTCCTATGCCCACCCCCAGCAGGCCGTAGACAACTCTGCTGGCTGTGACACCACTCCCCAGGTGACGGGTTTACCGGTACACTGCAGGCTTCCTCACCAGCAGCAACACAGATTTTCCCTATGGACGACTCAGACGAGCGCATTGCCGCAGATATCCTAATTGCCTCCCTTCAGCGCGGCGGAGGAAACTCCTCACACTGGCCATCAGGCGATATGATCGAAGACGACGCCGAGAAACTTGCCAATGCCTTCCAAGTGATTTACGATGCAGTGCGCAACGCGCATAAAAATTAGTGCCTGGACTACTAGCCCGGCCCGAGCTGGGCTTCATCCACTGTTTTGTTCAAACAGCACGAAATCCTCGCTAGCGATATGGGCAGAAAGAATTTCAACTACTAGTGCCCTCCCCTGCTCCGTCTTAAAGAATTCCACGACTTCACTCTTTATGCTTTGTTTGTCCATCGTTCTCTCCTTTAGGTAAATTCAGCTACATGGGCGGATTAGCCGATCTCTATCGGCTGTAATATCCCTGGGCAGCTGCTGTATTTACAGGTAAGCTGCAAGCGCTTACCAATAGCTAACAAGGGAATAGTTATGTTCAACATCACATCCGCCGATAGCACTTTATTTAAAACTCACAGGCTCCGTCTTGAGCGCAATGCAACTGAAGTGGTTCGAATAGAAGTTCGTGAAACACTCCAAAATGGTAAGTCCGCCAACCCACCTAAATTTACGGCACACGTTATTGATGCAATGGGACTCCCAAGCAAAAAATTCATGTCTATAGGGAATACTCTTAAGGAAGCTGTTAACCAACTACTTCCTCAGGCCCAATCTCTACCTATTGACGTGCTATGCCCTCCAATAAAATAAGCACCGGATCTATATCTATCTAATTGAGCTATTCCAGGCGCTGCAAAATCAGCCTATCCATCAGCGCCTGGCTCCCCTTCGACTTGGCAAATTCCGCGACCTCACTCTGTATGCTTAGCTTGTCCATCCTTTTCTCCTGTATGAATGACCATGGTTGGCTATTGATTAACCAGTTCTTGCCTTGCCTCCATACTGCTGTTGGTGGCAGCTCTAGGGCCTACCCCCAAAGGTGTGGATATTCAGAAGCAAGGTCCACCCGCCCACCGCTCGCATAAGCGATGCGCCTTGCGAGCTTTGGGCTTGGCAAAGGGTCATGCCCGCCACCAATGCGCCGCAGGTAAATAGGTTTCGTGCCGACTTCTTCAGCAAGCCTCTGAAGAGCATCACGGTCGTCTTTGAGCTGCGAAAGAAAGGTTCGAAGTTTCATATCACTAAAGGTTAGCTTTTCGCTAACCAGTTGGCAAGTATCATTGGGGAATTGTTGTGATAGGGTGCGTCAAACCGCTTGTGCTGCCTAATTCGCTTGACCAGGCTGCACAAACACAATCTGCATGACTAGGCTGGACTATGGGAAAAGGACCGCGCTGGACAAAAATGACCATACGAGAGATTCGGGCTAGCAATATCAGACTCTTAAGGTCCAAGCACGGCCCAAAAAACAAGCAATTCGCTGAAGCCCTAGGCCTCTCCGTGAGCTACGCCAGCCAGATTAGCCAAGACCCCCCTATTACTAATGTGGGCGATAAAAAGGCGCGCGAAATTGAAGAGCATCTAAACCTAGAGCCCGGCTGGCTTGACCATGAACACCCAGAAACCATTAGCGGTCAGCAGCAACTTAAGCCCGGCCAAATAGATGAGATCCTAGCGGCTAAGTGCGTCGCGGCAATGATGGAAACCTTAGAAAAGGAAAATATGAAAATGCCTTCACCGCGTATCTTCGGTGCGGCCCTTATTACACTGTACTCGGCCAGCCAGTCCAGCGGGGAGATTATTGACCCCCTCCCTGTCCTCCGGCTCGCCATTCTCGCAGGCACTGCTGACGACTGACTCAGCGTCGGCGGCCTTCAAACCTCTCTCGATTGCCCGCATTAATCGCAACACTCGCACGTACTCCGGCATATCCATTTGCAACGATCCTCCACTTCACTTGCGCGAGAAACCAAGCTTCGCTGCGCCTCATTGGCGACATCACCAACATCCCCAAAAGGTCCGCGTTAGTCAACTGAGGGCAGGTCATTTGCAACTTATCTGAACATAATTGCATATTACTCAACCTAATTTACCTTTCGATGCCCAAAATGCCTGAACACCCAAACATACTTATCCGTGCAGCCAGGAAGCGGGCGGGATTAAGTCAGCGCGAAGCGGCGAAAAAGCTCAACATGTCCTTTTCCACTTATAATCGAATAGAGCAAGGCTCTACTTCATCGATAAAACTGGCACTTTTACCCCGAATTCGGGAAGTGTTCGACCAACCCCTTGATGAGATATTCGCTCCTGCTGCAGCTGCACAGGAGTTCATCGAATCCGCAAAAAAAGCCTTAGCAGCAGACCCTGAGCAGGCCGTAGGGCTGTCCAATGAAATATTGGATGCCATTTCTCGACAATTTAGTTAGTTAATTACTTTACATAAAGTTAGTGATACACTAAAGTCTCTTTGCCAATTAAGGAGACAGGCATGCAGCCATTCACTAACAGCTCGACCACTCCTAGCAGCAAGTACAGGAAACTGGCCCCCCGCCAGGCAGAAGCCCTTACACACCGCGCTCGCGGCCTTAGCAATGCTGAAACCGCCGCCGCTATGCACTGCTCTATCGCCAATGTCGCCAACCTGTTGACTGAATGCTTCTTTAAATTGCACGCACGTAACAGTACCGATGCCGTCGCTAAAGCCATTAAACACGGCCTGATCCAGTTCACTCTCGTCGCCTCAATCATTAGCGGTACTGGCACCGATACCCAGGAGCAACTCCGTACCCGTTTCCAGCGCAAACCCACCATTAAAACTATTCGCATACGTAACCAGGGAGGGAATGCCGCATGAAGGGCATCGAATTTAGATCAATTCCGATCACCGACGCAGAGGGAAATCCCAACAGGCCGGTGCTTAGCAAAGAAAACGTTGTGCTGCAGGGCAATATCCTTGGGCGGATAACTTGCCAACGTGGGCTCGACGGCAGCCTGAACTACCACGTCTGCCTGAATGTAAACCTCTCCAGTGCTCTGGGGGCAGGCCTGGCACAGGGCCACGGCGCAAACCGTGCAGAGGCCATACAAAACGCCCTCATCAAAAGCCGGGAAGCGGCAACGGATTACCTCGCAACCCTCGATCACCTCGCACAGCAAATCAATGGGAGCGAAGCCGCGTGAGCTCTGAAACGGTTTCACCACCAGACAACAGCGCCCACGCCTTCCTGAAAAAAGCCGCTCAGCATATGCGCGACCGTGCTGAACAGCGAGATAGCAAAAACGGCGAGCGCTC
This sequence comes from Microbulbifer sp. 2205BS26-8, assembly GCF_030731025.1. Classification (NCBI taxonomy): domain Bacteria; kingdom Pseudomonadati; phylum Pseudomonadota; class Gammaproteobacteria; order Cellvibrionales; family Microbulbiferaceae; genus Microbulbifer; species Microbulbifer sp. 2205BS26-8. Next base: position 27,964 of record NZ_JAVAMR010000024.1, read on the forward strand.
CATGGCCAAAACCGTGACCGCATTCAATGCCCTACACGAAACCGAGCTTACCGAAGAACAGGGATGGCTGTTTATGGTGCTACTGAAGCAATCCCGTGCAAGCTGCGGGGTGTTTGTACCAGACGACTATGAAGACGGTGCAGCGTACTTTGCCCTGGCCGGTGAAGCCGCAGCAAAAAACAGGAGATAAAGAATTTCCACCGCGCCCCTGGCGCATTCAGTCAGCTGTACCCCCACTGCTTGGGCCGCAGGTACTGGGCCCTTTTTTTAAATCCGGAGAATCTAATGAAAAGATACGCATTTTTTTGCGGCGCATATAACTTGATGATGGGCGGGATAAAGGATTTTCGAGAATCACTCGAAACCGAGGAGGAAGCAAAGAAAAAGGCAGAGCAAATAGCCAAAGACCCCTTTGTAGATTGGGTGCAGATCTTTGATAAAAAGTCCGACGCTACAACTATTTACAAAGTCATCGATGGCAAATTGGTGGAGTGTGAGGCTGGCACCCAATAAAAGCGGGTGGCCCAGATGAACAAATGGAAATTTCCAGTCCTATGGTAGCTCGTACCCTAGTACAGGTGAATTGTGGTGTGACCGTTCGCGAGCAAGTGGCAGCACAGCGTAAAGGGGGAATAGTGGAACTATCGGTTTTTTCCTTGTCTTGCCTGCTGATCGTTTGGATATGTTCATTAAGTGCCTCTCTGAGATTGATGGGCACTAATTTATCTTTCCCGGCAACATTAATGGCGGTGTTTGGCGGGCCTCTTTTCTTGGCAGTCCTCCGCCTAGTGTGGTGGCGTAACGAGGATACGAAGAAAGAGAATCAGAGAAGATTTCAAGAACTGCATCGATAAAAACTGTGAACGGGAAGTTGAGATTTGAGTAAGAGATACCTCTTAAGGAACGGCAAGGAGAGAAACGATGACCGACATCATTCCCTTTAATTTCCATCAAAATTTAGTGCGCACCGTCAAGCGCGAAGACGAACCCTACTTTGTCGGTAAGGATGTGGCTGAGATATTGGGCTATAAAAACACGCGGGATGCTATTGCCAAGCACTGTAAATGCGCCATTTCCGATGGGGTCGCGATTCGCGACGCCACGGGCAGAGAGCAAGTGACCCCCAAGGGTTTGGTCAAGCTGGCTGCTGCACTTTAGAGGATTAAATGATAGGTGCAGCTTCTGCCGCGCCGTAGATCGCAGGAAGAATTATGGATTACTGCAAACCAAAAGGTGAAAGCATGAAAACACCTCGCCGCATTTTGCGGCTACCTGAAGTCGAACGACTCACCGGCTATAAACGCAGCAGCATTTACCGGATGGCTAAAGAAGGACAGTTTCCTCAGCAAAAGCGGATAGGCCCACGTGCTGTTGGTTGGGACAGTCAAGAAGTGGAGACTTGGATAGAGGATAAACTTGATGGTGCCGCATAGTGCGAGTGCCTATCAGTTTGATACTTCAAACAAGTGGGGGACCAAGTGGGGGATTTTATACTTTATAAATAAAAAGCCCTGTAAAATCAGGGCGTTATATTTTAAAATGGCGGTGAGGGAGGGATTCGAACCCTCGATGCCTTTCGACATACACACTTTCCAGGCGTGCTCCTTCGGCCACTCGGACACCTCACCAAATTGTTACTCTCCTTGGGACAATCCATCCTCACCAGGGACCTTTCGATTGCTAAATATCCAATGAAATCAATAAGATATCTAGCATACTAATCGAGAAACCGCGCACTTTACCCAAATGTTTCTCCCTATGCAAGCACTAATGCGCACTCCAATATGAAAAAAATGCATCTACCTGTAGATTCGGTGCCTGGCGGGGGGCACTTTCGGGAGTACCACAGTAGATAAAGCCGTCAATTCTCTCATTCTCGGCCAGTCCAAGCCCCTCGGCAACCAGGGGATTGCCGGCCAATGGCCCGGTACGCCAATAAGCGCCCACACCTTCGGCGTAGGCAGCGGTGAGCATGGCCTGTACGGCAGCAGCCGTGGACATATGCTGTTCGAGATAGGGCACCTTTGGGTGCTCCTGCAGGTGGGTAATGGCAATGATGATCAAAGGCGCGCGTAAAGGCATATCCAGGGTGCGCTGGCGCTGGGTGTCCGTCAGGGTTGCGACCTCTGCCTGCTCCGCTGCCTGCAGAAAAATCCGCCCCAGGCGCCTGCGCGCCTCCCCTTCCACCAGCAGGAATCGCCAGGGACGCAGACAGGCGTGATCCGCCGCACGCAAAGCAGCACGAAAGAGGTTTTGTCGCTGTCCTTCAGTTGGCGCAGGGTCAGTAAGCTTGCCTGTTGAAACTCTATTATGCAGGGCTATCAGGGCATCCATGGTACTCTCCAGTTACATTCTGAGTCCGGAGTCTACTGCAACAAGCCCAGGCAATGCCTGCTCAGGCCCAAAGTACAACAGTGGCCAGCAATGGTTTTTTCGCAATCTGGGGTTTGGAGGAGTACACTTCACCTACTTGTAGAACGCTGCGCAGCCATTGCCGGACACAGGGTTACTGGAGCTCATCTTCCACCTGCTCGCAACATGTTCAATTTCTGCTCCAATGGAAAAAGATAACCACAAATGCAGAACCAGCACGAAGGTGACACAGGGCGGAATATCAACCCCCACTACGCTACCTATTTTCGCACCCTGGTCTGTTTCGCGGCAGCGGGTACTCTGGTCAATGTCAATGCAGATGGCTGGTCCCCTCCCTGGCAGGTAGACAAGCTGCTCAGTGCGGGTATGGTGGTGTTACTAGTCACTTACTGCGCCGTCGCCCAGTATATTCTCTGCCGGGTCCAGGCTTTGAAAGCTCAAAAGGCCCGCCGTTTCCTAACCTTCATCGATACAGTGTTGATTGGCATCACCATTGCCCTGGCCAACTTCAGCATGCTCCCATCCCTGCTGTTTGTTACTGTTGTACAACTGAATGCCCTCACCTTGGGTGGTGGGCGCAATTGGTTTGAGCATAATACCGGTCTGCTTGTGGGCGTTGCTGCCGGTTACCTAATACACAGACCGACACTGCTGATCAATGCCGATCTCACCATCAGCACCGTGAGCCTCATCGGGATTTTGGCTTACCTGTGCGCCTATGCCTTTTTCACCCAGCGACAGATCAGCCTGCTTGAGAGTGCTAATTGCGCCCTGACAACCGAACAGCGGGTTAACAAGGTGCGCTCCTACAAATTATCTAAATACCTGCCCAAACGACTGTGGCGGTCTGTCACCATGGGCAACGAGCAGGCACTGACCACCCAGAGAAAGCTACTGAGCGTTTTCTTCTCTGATATCAAGGATTTTAGTCAGCTTACCGAAGAACTGGAAGCGGAAACCTTCACGCTTCTGCTCAACAACTATCTCTCTGAAATGGCCCGTATCGCGGGTCAATACGGCGGCACCATTGATAAGTTTATCGGCGATGCGGTGATGGTGGTATTTGGAGACGACGAAAGTAATGGGCCAAAATCCGACGCATTGCGCTGTGTGGCCATGGCCCTGGCAATGCGCAAGCGCGTGCGCGAAATGAAACAGGAGTGGTACAATAAAGGGATCTCGCGTCCCTTGCAGGTGAGAATGGGCATCAATACCGGCTATTGCACCGTGGGCGTTTTTGGTACTGCCAACTACCAGTCCTACACAGTGATGGGCACGCATGTAAACCTGGCTTCGCGCCTTGAAGGTGCGGCCCAGCCCGGGGAAATCCTGATCAGCCACGAGACCTGGGCCATGATTAAGCACACGGTCATGTGTCGTGACAAAGGGCATATCACCGTAAAGGGAATCAGCACCCCAGTAAAGGTCTACCAGGTTACCGATCTGCGCAAAAATCTTGGTGGTCAGCAGAGCTATCTGGAAGAACATGCACCCGGCTTCTCCATGCATCTGGATCTAGACAAAATTCGCAATTATGACAAGGAAAAAGTATTGCAGTCTTTGCAAAAAGCAACTTCCAGCCTGAAGAGCAAAGTGATTATTTAAGTTTCACCAGTCTGCACAGCCATTGCAATTTGGTTTTTAAAGGGCTGTATGCATGCGCACAGCCAAGTTGCCCATAATCCACACTGTACCTAGAACAATAATTAGCAGGATCAGAGTTGAGAACAGTACCAGCGCCAGATTTTCACGCTGTTCTTTTTGCGTAGTGGCATGCAGGAAGTATTTGAGCTGCACAACCAGCTGTGCCACCCCCAGCAACCCTACCAGCAACAAAACACGCTTATTATCCGGACCGGCAGAGAGCACTGCTGCGAAGGCGGCGAGTGTTAACACTACAGACAATACATAACCTGTCAGATAGGCACGCAAATCGGTTGCAAACCCGGATTTTTCAGCCATATACCCACCCGCCAAAATAGACTACCGAAAAGATCCCGATCCAGATCAAGTCCAGAAAATGCCAAAACAGAGCCAGGCGCAAAAAACGCAGCTTTATGATATCCACCATTCCCACGCGCCATATCTGGGCAATCAGCACCAGCATCCACAGGCACCCGAAAGTGACATGTAGCCCGTGCAGGGGCACAAGACCAAAAAAGGCGGACAGATAACCACTACGCTGTGGTACCCCCCCTTTTGCGGCCATTTCCGAAAAATCGTAGAGTTCCAAAGCCAGAAAGCCGAGTCCCAGAACCAGGGTCACCACCACCCAGAATAAAAAACTGGTTTGGCTACGCTGATGTTTCATGGTAACAGTGGCAATACCCACCGTAAGACTGCTGGTAAGCAGCAACATGGTTTGAGCAAACAAGCTGCCAAAATCGAACAATTCCCTCGGACCGGGTCCCCCGGCCGTGGCACCGATCATAGTGATATAAATGGCGAAAACGACCCCGAAAAAAATCAGATCGCTCATCATAAAAACCCAAAACCCGAAGATGACCACATCCGGGTCTTTGTGCAACGCACCTGGAGTATCTCCCGGGTTCGTGCTCGGGCTATTGACTGCAGTAGTTACTTCCATCTATTGGTCTAATGCTCCAACTTGGCATAACCTGTGTTTTGCGGGGTATTTTCCAGGTCCCTGTCCACCGCCTGGCTCCGTTTCACCAATCCCAACCATCGTTCCGTATCTGACTGGAGCTCGCTTGCCGGAATAACCCGCTCGGATTCCCAGCGAAAAGAGGAAGCGATCACTGCGCCAAGTATCACCAACGCAGAGACGAGGGCCAGCCACCATATATACCAAACCAAAGCAAACATCAGGACGCCACTGGCCACACACAGAATAAAGCCCAGAGGATTGTTTTTCGGAAGCTCAATATCTCGATATACTTTTGGTGGCTGATAGGCGTATCCCTGTTCTTTAGCCTCGGTAAATGCATCCCGTTCCGTTACCCGAGGCAATTGAGCAAAATTATAGGATGGCGCCGGTGCCGGTATCGACCATTCCAGAGAGCGGCCGTCCCAAGGATCACCCACGGGCACCCGGTTTTGATTTCTGTTGCGCACGCTCACGATCAATTGCACCACAATAGTAATTAGTGCGGCGAGAATCACCATCGCACCAATAAAGGCCACGACCATAAAAGGTTTAAAGGTCAAGTCCATATAACTGAAGGAGCGCCGCGGCATACCGAGCAGCCCGGCTCCGTACAGAGGAAAAAAGGTCATCATAAAACCGGCAATCCAAAGAAATGCTGACAGCCGCCCCAACTTGTCATTGAGACGGAAGCCGAACGCTTTCGAAAACCAGTAATTGTATCCGGCGAGAAGACCGAACAACACACCGGGAATCAGTACATTGTGGAAATGCGCCACCAGAAACAAAGTATTATGCACTTGGAAATCCACAGTTGGATTGGCCAGGATTACGCCGGTCAAACCTCCGATTACAAACAAAATCAGAAATCCAATGGCGTAAATCATCGGGGCTGTAAAGCGAATCCGCCCCCGGTACATGGTCGCCATCCAATCATAGACTTTAACACCGGTGGGTACCGCAATCAGCATAGTCGCAATACCGAAAACGATATTGATCGTGGGGCTCTGCCCCATGGTAAAAAAGTGGTGCAACCACACAGTAAAGCTCAATACCGCAATACTTGCTGTAGCAAAAACCAGAGATTTATACCCGTAAAGTCTCTTTGCGGAAAAAGTAGAGAAGACTTCCGAAAACACACCGTAAGCAGGCAACACAAGCAGGTAGACCTCTGGATGCCCGAAGAGCCAAAACAGATTGGCATAATTCATCATATTTCCACCGAGATCGTTGGTGAAAAAATGAAAATCCAGATATCGATCCAGACCCAGCATCAGTGCTGCCACACTGAGTGGTGGCAGGGCAAAAATCATCAAAATAGAAGAGCACAACGCCGTCCAGCAGAACATTGGCATACGAAAAAGCCGCATCCCAGGGCAGCGACATTTCAAGATGGTCACAGTGAAATTAATTCCCGTAAGGGTGGTGCCTGCTCCGGAAAATACGATGGCCCAGATCCAATAGTCCGGGCCTACACCGGGGCTGAAATCCGCCCCGGTGTAGGGCGGATAAGCGGACCAGCCACCGGTGGAAAATTCACCCACCACCAGAGATACCATCATTAACAGGCCCGATGACACTGTGACTGCCAGGCTGATCTGGTTTAATACCGGAAAAGCGACATCGCGGGCACCAATCTGAAGTGGCATCACATAGTTGATAATACCCACTAGGAATGGAACGGCTACGAAAAACACCATAATGGTGCCATGGGTACTAAACAACTGGGCAAAGTGGTCCGCATAGAGAAACCCGTCTGGTGCAGCGGCCTGTTGCGCCCGCATCACCATGCCTTCCAGCAGACCGCGAGCCAGCATCACCAAAGCAAACACTATATACATGATGCCGATTTTTTTATGATCTGTACTGGTCAACCATTCGGACCAGAGAGTGCCCCAGACCCGATACCAGGTCATCAATCCAAGCGTGGCGAGTGTGGCAAAAATGACAATACTACCGGCGGCGCTGGCAACAGCCTCACTCACCGAGGGATTGTGCAGGAAGCTGCTGAAAACGATTGAATCCCAGTTCAATTTTCCCAGCCAGCCGTGATCAACACTATTCATGGCTGTGTATCCCTTACAGCATCCCCGCCCCGGCCAAATTTTTCCGTACCGGGTTGCTCCTCAATACTGAGCGGTTTACCAGAGTGATAGCGCATCACAATATCCCGGAAAAGCTGTTTATTGGGCAGGGTAAAAAAAATGGCCCTGGCAGGCATTTGTGTCGTGGCCAATTCACTATGCGCCTTGCGACGAGTTGATCGCTCAGCCAAACGGTGATAAGTAGCGGTATCCAGTTCAATACCTACAGCGCGCACCTGTTGCGACCAGGCTTGGAAATCCTCTTCGCTCCTCACCAACACTTCAAATTTTTGATCGGCAAATCCCTTTCCCGTGAACTGGGTGTTTTCCCCCTCGGTTTCCCCAATCTTCGAAGCAATAAAATTGAGCTTGGTGGTCATACCCGGCATGACATAGATTTGCCCGGCGAGAGCGGCGATGAGAAATGACTGCATTACCGTATCGCTGGTCAAGATCATGGATACCGGGGTATTAACCGGAATCACCATCTCCCCAACTGTTGCGATACCCAGGTCGGGGTAGATGAAAAGCCATTTCCAGTCCAGCCCCACCACCTGCATCTGTATAGGCGGTAGAACCCCTTCAACCGCCTGGTAGGGATCTAAGCGGCTGGTGGCACGCCAGAGCATGGAAGACAGGACCAATATCACCATAAAAGGGACACCCCACATCATCAGCTCCAGCGGACCGTAAGACTCCCACTTGGGCGCATAAATACCGTGCCCTTTCTTACGGCGGTACTTGATCAGTATCACCGGCAACAGGATAAACACCGGAAAGACCGCCACCATAGTCAGGGCTATAACCCACAGAAAATGTGTTTTCTGTTCCTGAGCGATAGGCCCTAGAGGCACCAGAAAAGTCTCAGCTGCAAAGGTTTGAGCGGGGCTCAATAAGCAAGGTAGTAACAGCAACAATACAAACGTGGGCCCGGGCAAATGGAAGAAGCCCCACACCGGCGCCCGGTTACTCAGCTGCAAAAATCCCGTAGGCGCTTCAACTTTCCAGTCCATGGTAAAGTCCGCCGAAGATATTCTTTCCCCGTCAATCAGACAGATTGCCAGGTCCATGTAACATAAAAACAGCCACCAACGGTCTATAAGCTCCCTTGAACACAAGCAATTCGGTGCAGTTGAAGCGGTATTTCAAGAGTGATGAGTTTGGCAAACCGTCTCACCAGACCAGAATAGCTGATCGGGGCACGCTTGTCCGCCAGCTGAACACCTGCGAGCCAAACCTGAAAGAAACGAAGGACTACTGTCGGGGAAATCGTGGTGGCAAATGTTTCTCGATACACGTAGAGCGCAGCGGGTTAATATCCAGACCCCCACGGCGAGTATAGCGGGCACAGATCGTTAACTCAGAAAAATCCGCCAGCTGCTGGAGATCACAAAATATGCGCTCTACACAGTGCTCGTGGAAATCCTGGTGTTCGCGAAAGGAAATGATATAGGCCAGCAGCGCCTCACGCTCGAGCGCTGGTCCCTTGTACTCCACCACGACTGTGGCCCAGTCCGGTTGGCCGGTAACCGGGCAGTTAGTACGCAGCAGATGACTATAAAGTGTTTCGCTCACGTCCTCCTCGCGCTTATCCAGGGCAAGCAGTGCCGAATCCGGCTGGTATTGCTCTACTTCGATATCCAGATGATCCAGGCAATAGCCACAGGGCTTTTCCACCGCCAGGGCCCTATCCTCCACATCTACCAGGGTGACGCCCACATTAGTCAGAGCGGTGGCGCTCAAATCCCGTGCCAGAGTATCCTGTACCAGGCGCCAGGATTCAAACCTGCTCTGATTAAACGCGTTCAGATACAGTTTGAGGGATTTGGACTCCACCATGTGGGGACTCTCTGCCGGAAAACTGAAGCGTGCCACTGCCACCTGGGGCTTACCCCTGGGATTCAGCCAGGAGAGTTCAAATGCCCACCACTCGTCCACCCCAAAAAACGGCAGGGCACCGTGGGGCAATCCCAGCTGGGCGCGAGAAACAGAGCGCTGGATTGGATGCAGCAACTGTGGATTGTAAGTGGATTCATAATTGGTCTCCCGACCCAGAGGGAGATTGTGCCAGTCTTTTCTGCTCATACTCAGCCTCAGTGCCGCAAACGCTTGCCATGGCTCATCAGGTAGAGACCCCAGCTCACAAGCAAGGCAATAAATACCAGAACCCCAACGAAAGCCCAAACCACATTGATATCGGAGACGCCCAAAATCCCGAAACGGAAGGAATTCACCATATACAGAATCGGATTCAGTTTTGACAGTCCCTGCCAAAACGGGGAAAGCAGGTCAATGGAGTAGAAGACCCCTCCCAAATAAGTGAGCGGTGTCAGTACAAAGGTGGGGATAATAGAAATGGCATCAAAACTGTTGGCATAGATAGCATTGATAAATCCAGCCAGGGAAAACAGTACTGCAGCCAACAGTACAATAGCCACGGTGACGGCCAGATGCTTCACACTTAGTGAAGTGAAAAAAACCGCCACCAGGGTAACTATCAGGCCGACCATTAAACCCCGCGCTACGCCCCCAAATACATAGCCAGCCATCACCGCCCAGTTGGGTGTGGGCGACACCAGAAGTTCCTCAACACTGCGCTGGAACTTGGCACTGTAAAAAGAGGAAGCCACATTCGCGTAGGAATTAGTAATCACCGACATCATAATCAACCCCGGCACCACGAACTCCATATAGGGATAGCCATCCATGTTGCCGATCCGGCTGCCAATCAGGGAACCAAAAATGACAAAGTACAGCGACATGGTGATGACTGGCGGCACCAGTGTTTGCGGCCATATACGGATAAAGCGACGCAGCTCGCGACGCAAAACGGTGCTGAATGATATCCAGATCAACTTGCCGCTCACTGGTCCAGCCCCTCCATTTTTTCCTCGGACAACATGGAGAGAAATAATTCCTCCAGGCGATTGGCGCGGTTGCGCATACTGGTCACAGTGACACCCTGTGTCTTGAGTGCAGCGAAAAGCTCGGTCAACGACTGACCTTTCTCTAGCGTGACTTCCAGGGAGTGACTATCCAACAGGCGGCATTCAAATTCCAACAACACCGGCGCCTTCTCCAGGTAGGCATTGCAATCTAGAATAAACCTCTCACGGTTGAGTGTTTTCAACAGAGACTTGATTGACGTATTTTCAACAATAATCCCCTTGTCGATGATGGCAATATTGCGACACAGGCTTTCCGCTTCCTCCAGGTAGTGGGTTGTGAGGATGATTGTGGTGCCCTGCGCGTTGATCCTCTCCAAAAAGCGCCACATGGAGCGGCGCAACTCAATATCCACCCCGGCAGTCGGTTCATCGAGAATCAGCAGCTTCGGTTCATGAATCAGTGCCCGCGCTATCATCAACCGGCGCTTCATTCCCCCTGATAACATACGCGCCTGGGTGCCGCGCTTGTCCCAAAGGTCTAACTGCTTCAAGTATTTTTCAGAGCGCTCCCCGGCCAATTTGCGCGGCATCCCGTAAAAACCCCCCTGAGTCATTAAGATGTCGGAGACCTTTTCAAACTGGCTGAAATTAAATTCCTGGGGTACCACACCCAGCAAACGCTTGGCAGCAGGAAAATTGCTATCGGTATCAATCCCAAAAATTGAAACACTCCCTGCCGTCTTGCGCACCAGCGAGCAAATAATGCCGATGATAGTGGACTTACCCGCGCCATTGGGACCTAACAAAGCAAAAAAATCCCCCGGCTGTACCGCAAAGCTGATGTCTTTTAGAGCCTGAAACCCGTTTTCATAGGTCTTTTGCAAGTTTTGGATGGAGAGCGCCGCGGTCATCTTTCACTCCTGTCGCTTAAAGCGCCATTCAACGGGCTTACCTGGATAATTTCAAGCACAGGGCAGGGATTTGACCCTAAAAAACCCGCCGAGCAGTTGCAAACCGAAGCGCACCAGCGAAATAGACAGACTAACAGGCAATATATCGGAAAACGAAAACGCCAATCGAGCAAGCGGCTTTTTCTTTGGAGCGGGAAACCGGGTTCGAACCGGCGACCTCAACCTTGGCAAGGTTGCGCTCTACCAACTGAGCTATTCCCGCATTTTGGATTGGCCCGGCAGCTCGGCTGCCGGGCCCTATTGGCATCCCCAAGGGGAGTCGAACCCCTGTTACCGCCGTGAAAGGGCGGTGTCCTAGGCCTCTAGACGATGGGGACAAAAACCTGCACTACCACCTGCGGATCTCGCGCTGCCACACTGCCAGCAAACAATCGGTGGTCTTATTCTGCGGACAGAATCTAGACACCGCCCGGCAGAGTAACTTATTGAATTGGAGCGGGAAACCGGGTTCGAACCGGCGACCTCAACCTTGGCAAGGTTGCGCTCTACCAACTGAGCTATTCCCGCATGGCATCCCCAAGGGGAGTCGAACCCCTGTTACCGCCGTGAAAGGGCGGTGTCCTAGGCCTCTAGACGATGGGGACCCAGATTTACTTGTGCTGCTGCAGCGCTCCACAGTGTAGCTCCGCGTCAGAAGTGGGGCGCATTCTATGCACCACCCGGAGTGCTGTCAATATCCCTGCTAATTTTTTTTTCTTTTATTGTCAGGCACTTACCCAACCCAACGGATTCCAGTTGACCGGCTCTTGGGACGGATTGAAGCATTGCTGGGCACACTTTTAGCCCGGAGGTGTAACGCCTCGAGAAATACGCGGATACGCTTCGCATTGGCACCCAGATCACTGACGCCCACACGGGAGCTGGAGCGCACATCCACCCGAGAACCCCCATCGTCCTCTGCCTGCACCCGCACCACAATGTCATCCGTAAACCCCAACAACCGCGTTCTAGCCACGGCCTCCAGATGACCGCGCTCTGGCTGATAGGACACGAGTTTCCAGCCCAGATCCGTCGCCACCTCTCCCGCCAGCTCCGTCGTGCGAGTCACGGGCAAGTGGACGTGCAGAGGGATGATATCCGCGTAGACATCAACGCCGCGCTGCAGGCGGGCCACGGATTCTCCCCCATACTCGGCACTATTATCCCCTTTCTTACGCAGGGCCAGAATTGCGCGGTACTCGGGCGGATTGCGGGTATCTGTGCTGATATCGTGAATTCGCGGTACGCTGAAGTTGTCCTTGCCCACCGTCATCAAGGGCACCGCCACCGGCAACAGTCCCAATAAGACCGACCACAGGGCATTGCTGCGGGCGCGGACGTTGTGACTGCGCACACCCCAGACAAAGACAAACAGGCTGGCCAGTGCAATCGCCAGCGCCCCTGCCCCGGCATAGGTGAATACTTTGAAGACAACACCAAAGTGCAGCAGCTCGAACCTCAGCGCTAACCCTGCGAAAACAATGGCCGTGAGCAGAACCCATTGCGTCCACAGCAGAACGCGACTCCAATGCCAGTGTGTCACTCCTCACCTCCTTTCTCACCATTGTCTTTATCAAGTGTTACCGACAGGGAATTCACGCAGTAACGCAAGCCGGTGTCGGTGGGGCCATCGTTAAATACATGCCCCAAATGGCTGTCGCAGTTGCGACAGCGAATCTCCACCCTGCGCATACCAAAACTGTTATCGGGCAGCTCTCTGATGATGCCCCGGCTCGCCTCTGCATCGAAACTGGGCCAGCCGCATTGACTCTCAAACTTTGCTCCAGAGTCAAACAACACTTCGCCACAACAGCGGCAGCGATAGACACCCCGGTCAAACACATCCCAATACTCTCCGCTAAAGGGCGCCTCTGTCCCACCTTTGCGGCAGACTTCAAACTCTTCATCTGTCAGCTTATCGCGCCAGTAGTTATCATCTTTTTGTTTTGACATACTCTGTTACCCGTAATAACCAGTTCCCGCAGGAGCGGTGCCGACCGCTAGTGGACTTCCCGGCTTTTGCGCAGCTCGCTCGCGGACCAGGGCGGCTCCTGCCAAGCTACAGGGCTGCCGAACCACTATGAAGGACATCCACAAATCTGACAAACTGCACGGCGTCTGCTATGAGATCCGCGGCCCGGTGATGGAACAGGCCCACCGCATGGAAGAGGAAGGCCACCGCATACTCAAACTGAATATCGGCAATCCCGCCCCTTTCGGCTTCGATGCACCGGATGAGATCATCCAGGACGTAATTCTCAACCTCACCCACGCTCAGGGCTATGTGGAATCCAAGGGGCTGTTTACTGCACGCAAGGCCATTATGCAGGAGTGTCAGACCCTGGGTATCCAAGGAGTTGATATAAACGACATCTACCTGGGTAATGGCGTCTCCGAACTGATTTCCATCACCACCCAGGCACTGCTCAATAACGGTGATGAACTCTTGCTGCCCATGCCCAACTACCCTCTGTGGATGGCGGCAACCAATTTGACCGGCGCCAACCCGGTGTTGTACCGCTGCGACGAGGGTTCCGGTTGGCTGCCGGATATCGAGGATATCAAGTCCAGGATCACGCCGCGTACCCGCGGCATCGTAGTCATCAATCCCAACAACCCCACCGGCGCCATCTACCCGCGGGCACTGCTGGAAGATATCGTCGAAATCGCACGCAGCCACAATCTGGTGATCTTTGCCGATGAGATCTACAGCAAAATTCTCTATGACGGTGCGGAGTTTATTCCCATGGCCAAACTGGCCCAAGATGTGCTCTGCCTGAGTTTCAACGGCCTGTCCAAATCCTATCGACTAGCCGGCTTCCGCTCCGGCTGGATGGTGATCAGTGGCGCCAAACACCGGGCCGAGGGATTCATCAGCGGTGTGGACATACTGGCTTCCATGCGGCTATGCAGTAACGTTCCGGCCATGTTTGCGGTGCAAACCGCGCTTGGGGGCTATCAGAGTATCAACGATCTGGTGCTGCCCGGCGGACGCCTGCGCCAACAGCGCGATCTGGCCTACCACATGCTCAAAGAAATTCCCGGAGTCAGCTGCGTCAAACCCAGTGGCGCGATTTACCTATTCCCCAAACTCCATCTGGATCACCACAAGATTGACAATGATGAGCACCTGGTGCTCGAATTTCTGCGCCAGGAAAAAATCCTGCTGGTCCAGGGGACCGCTTTCCACTGGGATGCACCGGATCATTTGCGCATCGTCTTCCTGCCCCAGGCCGACGATCTCTGCCACGCCATCGAGCGCCTGGGGTATTTTCTGGAACGATATTCTCGCTGATGTTAGACGATTTACATATTCACGATTTTTATCGCCACACTGGCAGAATCCTGCTGGCGTTGTTTGACCAGTTCCCTGTACCGACCACCCTTTATGTAGAGGATATCGCCGGACCCGATACCCCTGACGCATTCGGACTGCACTCGCCGCACCATCTCGCCTGCCTGGGGGCAATGACATGGCTAAAACGAAGTGGCTACATCGACTTTGCCCAACTGCTGGGCCAGGAAGCGATGGAAAATGCAGTGCTGAGTCACAGGGGCTTTTTGCTGTTAATCAACACTCAGGCCGAGCCGGGGCAGAGCAACGCACAATTGCTCAACAGCGCCGTGCGCAGCGGTTCATCCGCGAAACTGCAGGCGCTGATAGAGCACCTGATGCGGGAGTTCGCCGCATCGGGAGGCAGCCTGTATGACCACTAATGCCGGCGGCGGTATTTTACGTGCAGCATCTTTAATGCTGCATCCGCATCCCGATCCGGGAAATCGGGATTCTGCGGCAGACGCGCGGCCACTGCATACCCCATATCGGCCTCGAGAATCAATTCGCGAAAGCGGGCCTCACTGTAGCGCGGGGAATTGATTACCATCAACAGATCCGCCTCCTCCGCGAGGCAAGCGGGCAATTGCTGCAGCAGTTTTGCGTAGTTATGGATCACATCAAAGCGGCCTTTCTGGCGTGTGGGGGGGTCCACCACCCCCAGTTGGAAGGGACCGCGCCGATCAAAGCGCTTGAACTGGCGCAGCGCATCCAGCGGCAGAAACTGGATGCCCTCCAGGGGCAGGCCATTGATCACGTGATTCTCGCGCCCGCGTTTCAACACGCCGCGGTTCACATCCACATTCACAATGTCAATATTCCCTGCCGAGCGGGCCACTGCAGAGAAAACACAGGTAAAGGCAAACAAATTAAGCATTTTCACCGGCTTCTGTCCGGTGCAAAAACGTATCTGCTCCTCCAGCCAGATTCGACCCGGCTCTATGTCGAGAAAGAAACCCACATTCTGCCGCTCGAAAGTGAGGGGAAATTTCAACCCTCCACGTCGCGCCATCGGCGTCGCTACCACCACACCGCACACCCAGTCCACCGAAACCCCGGCCAGATAGCGCCGCTGTACGGCGACACCCCGATAACCGCTAGGCTGCGCCAATCGCCACAATCCCTCACACAACGCCGTTTCGCCCCGGTGTGGCTCAAAAAAAGTGACCAGTATTGCCGGAAAAAAACTGTCTACACTGACCTGCTCCAGACCCGCGTAGCTGCGGCCACGGCCATGGAATAGCCGCCGGCTATCCCCGTCACCCCCGGCTAACTTATTCGCAACCTGCTCGAGTAATGGCTCCCACACCGCGGACAGCATACTTAGAGTGCCCCATTGCCCAGGGGATAGAGGATCGCATCCCGGTAACCAGTCACAACCCGGATAAAACCCGACCACTGCCAATCCAGTCCGGGGTCGCCACTATCCATCAGCAGGGGCCGACCACCCAGTTCGGAAATTTTGCTTTTGGTGGCCACCACCATCAAGTGATCGCGTCCCACTGCTCGGAGAATACTCGGGGAAAACTGCTGGTTGCCACGGCCAAGCAAATGACCCTGCCCGCCAATAGCGGTGAGAATAATGTTTACCGGGCCATTGTGCAGTGCCATGGCCGCTTCAATCTGAGGGGCGCTGACATCTGCCTGTTTCAAAGTGCCCTGCAGCAGCAGATCCACTCCCAGCAAAGTGCCCTGACAGCCCAGTGCAGTTAAAATCGCCAGAGTAGTGGAGCCCGGGCCGACGATATACAGTGTTTGCGGGTCCAGTGCCTCAAGAATGTCGGCTGCGATATCCGCCACCGCCAGTGCCTCTACTTCGCGCCCGGCATTCTTCACCGCCTGTAAAAAATGGCCCTCCCGAGGTACCAGCAGTTCGCCGTAGTAGCGGGTGCACACGCGCCCCCGGCGAAAAGACTGTTCGTCGATATCCCGCACTTCACACTCACACAGATCCACCAGCTGCCCTGCCATCAAACGCCGCAATACTTCACCCCCGGCTTTGGGAGAGATGGCAAAACATGCCGAATGCATCTTGACGCCGGCGGGAATACCCAATACCGGGAAATGTTCTCCGAGGGCGTTGACGATATTGCGTGCAGTGCCGTCACCGCCGATAAACACAATCAGGTCGGCACCGGCATCACGGATAGCAGCGGCTGCCCGTTCGGTATCCGCGGACGTGGAGGGGGTGGACTCCGCAGCTCCCAGGATACGCACAGAAAAACCCAGCGCACGGGCGGTGTCCTCTCCCATCTCGCCGGCAAAACATAGTAGTTCCAACTGTCCGCGATAGGGCGTCAGGGCCTCCAGGGCAATCCTCGCACGCAAGTGGGACTGGGGTTTACTACCCAAAGACAGGGCCCGTTCAACTGTCTCGGTACCATCACTGCCCTTCAGCCCCGCCGGGCCACCAATGCCTGCCCAGGGGTTAATAATCAACCCGAGTTTTTTCACCTGCTTATCTATTTGCACATCAAACCCAATATTGCCAGTTGTTGCAATTCTTCTTCGTTCAACACCTCCGCCGGGGCTGTGTAGTGACAAAACTCCAGACGCTTGGGGTACTCCCGGCGCAGCCGATCAAATCCCTGCGCCATGGGCTCAGTGTCGGACGCCGCTTCGCGCAGGCGGCGGTCATCCACGCGCGGATCGTACATCTGCAGCAGTAGATCGGGCATTGCCCCTCCCTGCCCTGTCCCTAGGTCAGCCTCACCACTCCTCGCATTTCCCGGCACAATCCGGATAGTGGCGCTATTGCCTGAGGTTTCTGGAGCCATTGGGGGAAGTGCAAGATCCATCACAGCGGACAACCCCTCTCGAACCTGGCGGGTTCCGGCCAGCTTGCCGTCATCACTGTAACCGGCAATATGCGGCGTGGCCAAATCCACCCGTTGCAACAGCTCGGTATCGATCTCCGGCTCGTTTTCCCACACATCCAACACCGTTCGAAAGCACGGTTTCCGCTTGAGCCGTTGCAGCAGCGCGCGGCTGTCCAGCACCGCACCGCGCCCGGCACTGATCAGCACAGCACCATCGCGGATATGCGACAGCTGCTCCGGCCCGACCATATGCAGGCTGGGATAGCGCCCGCCTTTGACCAGGGGTGCGTGCAAACACACAATATCCCGCCCCAGTACCTGGGCCAGTGGGGCAGAATCCGGGTTATCCGGCAGCCAGGGGTCATATACCACACAGGAGGCACCCAGGGCATGCAGACGCTTTTGCAATAAACCACCCACATTGCCGCACCCCACAATACCGAAACTGCGCCCACGCCAATCGACCTCCAGAGCGGCCAGGGCACAGAATACATACTCCACCACGGCATTGGCATTACAGCCAGGTGCCGTACTCCAGTGAATGCCATTGCGCTCCAGCCACGGAATATCCAGATGGTCTGTGCCGATGGTGCAGCTGCCTACAAAGCGCACCGGGGTGCCCTGCAAGAGGCTCTGATTCACTTCGGTCACGGAGCGCACCAGCAGGATATCCGCCTCGGACAACTGCTCCCGGCTCAGGGTGCGACCAGGACAGCGCCGCAGGGTGCCGAGATCCCCGAAGAACCGCTCCAGTGCTGGAATATTTTCATCGGCGACGATCCTCAATCCGGGGGTCTCTACACCGGTGTTATTCATTCAGACTCTCCATGCGCACACCCAAGGATACGCATCATTTTTCCGCCAAGGTCGGAAATGCCGAATTCCCCTGCCAGGGCGAGCGCCAGGTACAGGTCGACAGACTGGGGGCGCAATTGCCCCGGGTTGATATCCAGCGCCATATTCTCCTCCAGGCAGGTCAGACGTTTAGCCAAGCGCAACTGGTCCGCATACTGCTCAAGGCGCGCAGCAGTCCCCTTGGCACCGCGCAACGGCAGGACGGCCATTCTGTCGAGCTGTGCCAGCAGGGCTTCAATATCTTCGAACTCTCGCAACAGACAGGACGCGGTTTTCGGGCCAAGCCCGGGGATACCGGGAATATCGTCCCCCCTATCCCCCACGAGGGCCAGGTAATCGGCAATCTGCTCCGGGCGCACACCAAACCTCTGCTCCAGGGCCTCGCTGTCCAAACGCCGATCTGCCACTAGATCCCACAGGGACGAGGCTCCGCGGGCCAGCAATTGACCCAGGT
Source organism: Microbulbifer sp. 2205BS26-8 (assembly GCF_030731025.1). Taxonomy (NCBI): domain Bacteria; kingdom Pseudomonadati; phylum Pseudomonadota; class Gammaproteobacteria; order Cellvibrionales; family Microbulbiferaceae; genus Microbulbifer; species Microbulbifer sp. 2205BS26-8. The sequence continues at coordinate 46,326 of NZ_JAVAMR010000024.1, forward strand.
CCTTGTCGCGACTCACAATAACCGGAGCATACCTGCGCAGTTTGCGGGTCAGGGTGGCGAGGATATCATCCGCCTCGTAGCGTTCACTGGCGAAGCTGGCGATACCCAGCGCCTCCGCCATCTCCCGACAGGCCGCCAGTTGGTAGGCGAGGGCAGCATCGGGCAAGGCGCGGCTGCACTTATAAGTCGGGTAGAGTGCATTGCGAAAGCAACTTCCCAAGGATTCATCAAATGCACAGACAATATGGCGCGGACGCCGCGCCAGCATGTCCAACAGCAGATTGGTAAAACCGTAAACCGCTTCGGTGGCATAGCCGCTACGGCTGTGCCAGTGGGGCGGTAGGGCAAAGTAATAGCGGAATATATGAATTGGCGCATCGATCAGATAACTGCTCACGATAAATCCGCCAGTTGGTAGATTTCGGCGCAAAACGGGTCGGGCTGCTCAAACGCACAAGCCAGGGCCCGGGCAAAGGCCCGCGCACGGGCGTTGACCCCCTTCTCGCAGTATTCCCGCACCCGCCCCCAGATCGCTGCCTTGAAACTGTCGCTGGGGCCCAGGTCACTGTGAAGATTGTCACTACTCACCCGGAATCCGAGACCACAGGCCCGGGCAAAGATCCACTCCAGGGCCTGGGGTTCTACCTCCACTTCCTCGAACGCCGCCTGCTGCTCGGCACTGCGCCCATCGGGTAAATACCAGTAACCATAGTCTGGCAGCCGGCGGCGAACCTCTCCGGCCAGGCACCAATGTGCTGCCTCATGTAGGGCGCTGGCAGCATAATCCAGGGTAAACTCTACTTGGTGGTATCGCTGATTTCTCTCGGCAGGTCGGTAGTAGGGCTCTAAAAAGCCGCCGCAAAGTCGGGTATTGAACCCTTTTGGGTCGGCAAAACAGCAATCAAATACTAAGGCGATGCGAGCAGCCATTGGCTGAGTCATAGAAACTGGAGCTATTTCCGGGTTCTGAACGGGCAAGGTGTTCTCCAGGGCACCACAAAAGTGGGGACTATATCAACGCCTGCGCGGCAATCAAGGGGATGCTGCCACAGAGCAGATCCATCGCCCTGGTTGTATTTCCGCAGATCACCATATACCTTTATTGGCAGGGATGTCGCCAAAGGCAAAGCTTGTTGCGGATCCCTTAAGAGGGGAATTAATGTATTCCAACTCCCCCTCTTCTCCGGTCTCCCCTCAGTGACAATGCATTCGCAGTCGCAGCAGTATCTGGGGGAGGCGGTATCCAACCGGCCCTGCCAGGAGGTGCTCCATGACAGACCACTGCTGCAACAATGTGGTTGACCTCTTCACCGGCGAGCCGATCGGCACTTCGGCGGAAAGGCGCTTTATTCGTCTTTCTCCGGAACTCGACGGCTTGGAAATGCTCTACTCCAACAACGCCAGCGGAAAGGATCTCTATAGTTTGAAGATTCTGTGCTGGGGACTCAAAGCCAATGGCGAGGTCGTGGGCCTCGTCCCCTGGTTAAACTCCATAGTGGCCTGTCCTGATATCCAGGACCCTCTGGACGGGTGTTTTAAGGGCTACTACGACCCCGGCATTGAAGAGATTTTCCATCAGCCCCCGATCCACAAAATCGTCGAGTTGGAGACTGCGGCGGAGTACTTTGAATACGAGAGCAACAAGGCCGAAGAGGTACTGCAGGAGATCCCCGATAGTATCGGCACCCATGCGGTGTTTATGGACGAGGACAGAGAGAACCTGACACTGATAGAAGTCATCAGTTGGCGCCTGCACGCCGATGGCGTGATTCTCGGTATGCTGATTGACCACGATATCGTTGAAACTACCCCGGTACTGCCGGGTGACCACTGCCTGTACCCGGCACAACAGAGCGAGGGCTTTCGCTACTTCTTTCAGCACCATATCGCCAACAAGATCAAATCCGAAGACCCGGAGGCATTGGCGGCTATTGCTGCACTGGTCACAGCGCCATAATAGCCCAACCGGTCGATATCAATCTAATTCCATCTTTGCATGGCCGGCTTGCGACCGGTCGAACTCCGCAAGCGCTTTGCCATTGACCAGGCATAGGGCTTGCGGGTTTTATAGCGGACGTTTCTGGCCAACTATTCCGCCCCCACCCTTTTGATCCAATATACGAACTCCTCGTTTTCCCCGGCTTGTTGAAGCAGCTCATAGCCGAGAAACTGACAGAATTTGGGGACATCCCGCTGGGTGGAGGGGTCGGTGGCAAGCATTTTCAATACCTCTCCATCGGCAATATTGCGCACCGCTGAATGCAGTAACATCAGCGGCTCTGGACACAGCAGGCCGCGGGTATCGAGGATGTGATCTGGCTTCATAGCATCCATTGTGCGCAATTTAACGGGCGCGGTCACCTGCGCGTCCAGGCCCGCCGATGCAGGAAGAGGTGGCTCATGGCCCTCTGGAGCGGAGCATAAACTGCGCTACGACCGCCTGCGCCGACTGCCAATGCCGGGCCTGGGTCAATCCACTGGCGCGACGGGGCTTAAAGTCGTGGTCTCCATCTTCCAGCCATGCGATCTCAACGGCATGTGACAATCCGTAGCCCGCCACTTCGGCACAGCTGCCCAGAGGATCCCGGTCTCCTTGTACAATAAGCATTGGACAGGAAATACCAGCCAGATGCTGAGTACGCAGCTTGTCCGGTTTCCCCCTGGGGTGGAACGGGTAGCCCAGACATATCAAACCGGCGATTAAGCCCTTCTCAAAACTCGCATCGGCAAGCAGACTCGCAACCCTGCCCCCCATGGACTTGCCACCAATATACAAGGGCAAATCGTCCAGTTGCCGCACTATCTGCGCGCCGAAACAGTCCAACAATTGAGGCATGGTATTGGGCGGGCGCCGGCTCCCGCCGGTGCGGCGTTGGGCCATATAGGGGAACTCGAAACGAATCACTTCTATCCCCAGAGCACACAACCCTTGGGCCAGCACCTGCATAAACCGACTGTCCATGGGGGCACCAGCACCGTGGGCACACAGGAAGCGCGCGCGGGGCACCTTTGGGCGGTTTATCAAGTACTCAGACACCTTGGGACAGGTCCCGTGCCAGTACCAGGTTCACAGACGCCTCACCCGCATCGAACCAGATGACCACCTCACCGGACTGTAACTGGCGACGCAGGCTCGATACCTTTTCCGACAGCGCAACCTCGCGCTCACCGTATTCGGTGCCCTCGCGGGTGGCATACTCCTCCAGGAGACTTTGCAGCGTGGCGGGATTGAGCTGTTCAAAGGGGATAAGCATACAAAAACAAATCGGGCGGGGGGGACGCGACCAGCATCGCGCCCCCAGCCAGTAGTCAGTGCCAAAAAACAATGGGCACTCAGGGTTTCGGCTTGCGAAAACGCAGGGTCATACGGTCACTTTCCCCGATGGCCAGATACTTTTCCTTATCCTCATCCCCCAGGCGCAGGGACGGTGGCAGGGTCCAGACCCCCTTTGGATGCCGGGCGGTATCCTTCGGATTGGCGTTGACCTCACTGCTTTCTTCCAGCTCAAAACCCGCCTTTTTGGCCACTGCAATCACATAGTCCTGGGTGACATAACCGCTTTTGATCATTTCCTCCATGCTGGTACCGTGTTTAGCACGGTGCTCCACCACACCCAACACACCGCCGGGCTTGAGGGCGGCGAAAAAACTGGCAAAGGCCTTGTCTTCGTAGCCGCGGTACATCCAATTGTGCACATTGCGGAAAGTCACTACCGCATCGGCACTGCCGGCGGGTGCTATCTCGCGCCCAGTCTGCGGGGAGAACTCCGTAACTACAATGCGTTTATAGGCTTTTTCATCGGAAGCCAGCTTCTTCTTGAAGCGTTTCAGAGAGCGCTGGTAATAGTCAGACTCACTGTCTTCGGGAAAATGCGCCGCGTAGAGCTTGCCCTTCTCGCTGAGATAAGGGCCAAGAATTTCTGTGTACCAGCCGCCTCCAGGAGTAATTTCAACCACCGTCATCTCCGGTTTTATCCCTATAAATTTCAGGGTTTCCACCGGATGGCGGTACTGATCCCGTGCGCTGGTTTCCTCGCTGCGGTGATCTCCCTTAACCACAGAATCCAGATTTGCAGCCTGGGCGCCTCCGGACAGGACCAGTGCACCGGCCAGGGCCAGCAGGGATTTCTTAATATTGATCGTCATAATCGCTCCTGTTTTGTTCTCGTTAATCCAGCTTCGACCGCACGCTGTCGATTTTATCTTGTAAAGACTGGTTGCGGTCCAAACGGGTTCCCAACTTCAGGCTGGTGCTGATGCGTTCGGCGCCCATTGCATGCACCCGTTCGTGGCACATCTTAACTGCAGCCATTACCGCATCCCACTCTCCTTCGATATTGGTACCGTACGCATGCAGTTCATGGGTGAGCCCGGCTTCTGCCAACACTCTTTCGCACTCTGCCACATATGCGCTAACAGACAGCCCCACTCCCAGGGGAATAACACACAAATCGGCAATCACTTTCATCGGCAGCCCTTCCTAAATTACCCCTTTCGACGGGTGTGGATAATGACTTTGAGATTAAACGATAGGGTTATCCGACGAAATCCTATTACAATCCAGTCTACATGTCTTGAGTAAAGCAAGGAAACCCGGTATGCAACACCATCTGGTTATCTCCATGATCTGCGACGACAGGCCCGGCGTTGTGGAAACGCTCTCTGCGGTCATAGCAGATAACGGTGGCAACTGGGAAGACAGCCATATGGCACACTTTGCTGGAAAATTTGCCGGCATTCTGCGCGTTGCCATCCCCATAGAAAAAAGCCGCTGCCTGAGAAACGCCCTCGCCGATTTGGCCCAGGAAGGATACAACCTGGTGATCGAGGATGCTGTCGCTGTCACTGCCCCATCCCGACAGACATTGACTCTCAAACTGGTGGGCAATGACCGCCCGGGTATAGTGCGCGAGATCTCTCGCGCCCTTACCGCCCGCCACATCAATATGGAACAATTGGAGACCACCTACAGCAGTACCCCCTGGAGTGGCGAGCCGCTGTTTTGCGCCGAGTGCAAGATCAGTGTGACCAAAGAACCGGATTTTGACGGGCTGCGCGATGAACTCGATCAAATTGCCATCGAACTGGGGGTGGAGATCGACTGCGAAGAGATCGCCACTGCCCGTTAATTATGGGATAATTCGCACCCGTACAAGGCCGGGTACTCCCGCCCCGAGCCGGTGAGGGCGGCCCCCAGCCAATGTTCAAGATTGTTCTATACCAACCGGAAATAGCCCCCAACACCGGCAATATTATCCGGCTCTGTGCCAATACCGGTGCCGAACTGCACCTGATTGAGCCTCTCGGCTTCCATATGGACGACAAACGCCTACGCCGTGCCGGGCTCGATTACAGCGAGTACAGCCCTGTAGTACGCCACCGGGACTGGCAGGCCTTTATCGATAGTGAACAGCCCGTACGGGTACTGGCACTCTCTACCAAGGGCAGTCGCTGCCACTCCGCCGTGGAATACCAGCGTGGAGACGCCATCGTCTTCGGCCCCGAAACACGCGGTCTGCCCGCAGCATTTCTGCAGGCTGTCGGTGCACAAAACACCCTGCGTATCCCCATGCGCGCCGAAAGCCGCAGTATCAATCTGTCCAACGCCGCCGCCATCGTTATTTACGAGGCCTGGCGTCAGCAGAGCTTCAGCGGCGCCGTCGCCCGTTGGTGAGTATCCTGTAGTTATGCAAAGCGTCCAAGCCCCTATAGGACTGTTTTACGGCTCCAGTACCTGCTACACCGAAATGGCTGCGGAAAAAATCCGCCAGTGTATCGGGCCACAGTGGGTAGACCTGCACAATGTGGCCGAGGCAGATATCACCCTTGCGGAGGATTACGATTTCCTGCTGTTTGGTATTCCCACCTGGGACTATGGCGAGCTGCAGGAGGACTGGGAGAATATCTGGGACGAGTTGGCTGCCCTAGATCTAAATGGCAAGGCCGTGGCCCTGTTCGGCCTCGGCGACCAGGAAGGCTATCCCCAGTGGTTTCAGGATGCACTGGGTTACCTGCACGCCCAATTGGTAGCTTGTGGCGCCCGCCCCCTGGGCTACTGGCCTGCGCAAGACTATGCCTTCGAGCAGTCCAAGGGGCTAACACCGGACGGCAGCCAATTTGTGGGCCTCGCCCTGGACGAGGAAAACGCATCTGACCTCAGCCAAGCGCGTATCCAGCACTGGTGCGCCCAGGTAATGCGCGAGTTTGGTTTGCGGGAAGAGGCCTGATAGGAGTCCAGTGTTGCACGAACCCAGTCACCACTATGCACAGATCGAGTGGCGTGACAATGGCCAGCCCCTGTCCCGTACCTATGGCGATGTCTATTTCTCCACCGCCTCAGGACTGGAAGAAGCCCACCATGTCTTTCTTCAGCACAATGCCCTGGCAGCGCGCTGGGCGAACCTCGGTGATAGAGAGCGTTTCACCATCGGCGAGACCGGCTTTGGCACTGGCTTGAATTTTCTCGCCGCCTGGGCACTCTGGCAAAAAACCGCGCCCCAAAGCGCACAACTGCATTTCTTCTCCGTTGAGAAATGCCCTCTGCGCCCACAGGATCTGCGCAGGGCCCTGGTCCTGTGGCCCCAGTTGCAACCCCTTTCCCAGCTTCTGCTCGACAACTATCCCGCCCTCCTTGCCCCGGGTGCGCACCGACTGCAATTCGGCCAGGTGAGCTTGACTCTGGTGATCGGTGAAGCCAGCGAAGCCCTGCGGGGCCTGTGCCTGCAACAGGAGCAGCGCGACCGGCAGGTAGATGCCTGGTTTCTGGACGGATTTGCCCCGGCGAAAAACCCGGAGATGTGGACCCCATCGCTGTTTGCAAGCATCGCGACCCTGAGCAGGCCCAGTGCCACCTTTGCCACCTTCACCTGCGCCAGGCCAGTCAGGCACGGCCTGCGCGATGCGGGCTTTATCTGGCGCAAAGTGCCCGGTTTCGCGCGCAAGCGGGAGATGCTGTGTGGTGCACTGCACAGTGCCTCGAGAAGCCAGACTACAGCAACCCCTTGGTATCTGCCCCCAGAGATGCCGAAGTGGCCACAGACTGCAGCCGTTATCGGCGCTGGAATTTCAGGCGCCACGGTTGCCAGGGCACTGGCGGAGCGCGGTGTGCGGGTTCGGGTTTTTGAACAGGGGGCAACCCCTGGCAGCGGTGGCTCCGGCAACGGCCAGGGCATTCTCTATGCAAAGCTGTCTCCCAAACCCGGTCCCAACGGCGACTTCAACCTGCACGCCCTGCTGTTTGCTCAGCGCTATTACCGCAATCGCTGCGCGCAAGTCGCGCACTTGAATGGCCTGTTGCAACTGGCCCAAACAGACCGAGAACGAAGATTGCAACAGCAGGTTGCTGAGACCCTCGCGAAACACAACAGCCAGACCCTGGCCCACGCCGTGACACCTGCAGAAGCGAGCGCGCTGGCGGGAGTGAATCTGGCTGTCAGCGGGCTTTATTTTCCCCAGGCGGGCTGGCTGGAACCACAAAAAGTATGCGCAGCCCTACTGCAACACGACAATATTGAATTGTACTGTGACACCTCGATAGAACACCTCGAACAGTGCAATTCCGGCTGGTGTCTGTACACTGTGGAAAAGACATTTAAAGCCAATGCGGTGATCCTCTGCGGCGCCAGGGACATTTGCCGCTTCCCACAATCCGCCCCCCTGCCTCTGAACCCCATCCGCGGCCAGGTATCCGTGGCCAAAGCCACAGCGGCCTCCCGCCAGTTGAAGGTCGCGCTCTGCGGCGGGGGTTATATCACCCCAGAACATTGGGGCAGTCAAAGTTTCGGGGCCTCCTTCAAACTCAGGGAAACTGCCATCAACCTACGCGATAGCGAGCACCGGGCAAACCTGGAGATTCTGGCTGCCCTGCTGCCACAGCTTTCGAGGGATTTCTCCTCTCAGGCACTCAGTGGCCGCGCGGCCCTGCGTGCCGCAACACCGGATTACCTGCCTGTGGCCGGCCCGGTGCCCAATTGGACATCCCTTGACACCACCTATGCGGGCCTGCGCAAAAATCGCAAACAATTGATTCAGCAAACCGCCCAATACCAGCGCAATTTGTATGTGATGGGCGGGCTGGGCTCCCGGGGCTTTACCTATGCACCGCTCGCCGCGGAAGTGCTCACTGCTTGGCTACTGGGAGAGACTCTACCGGTCAACGCCCGGCTGGCCAGGGCACTGCACCCGGCACGCTTTGCCATTCGCAACCTGGGTAAAAACCGCGCTCCCGTCACCGTGTGATCAGGTCTTGGCTGCCGGCGCCAACAGGCTGGCACTGCCGGCGCCGCAGGCCACAATTGTTTTCATTGCCCTCTCCACAGACACACCCGGCAGTATCTCCACACAGTCAGCAGGCACGTGGAAGACAAAACCCGAAGTGGGAACAGGTGCTGTGGGCACATAGACAGTCATATCCCCACTGGCGTGTTGGGATGTCACGATGGCGGTGACCGACAGGGGATTGTGGACCCCGTGAATACGCACCCGTGCAACCGGCCCGGACAGCACACCCTCGCCGCCACCGCCAATAAACTGCGTCACCAACTCCCTGATGGTGCTGTAACCCGGTGCCAAACGCCCCAGCCAGTGGTCCACATGTCGGTGCAGCCAGTGGCCAATACTGGTTTTCACCAGCAGACCTATCAGGAAACAACCGCCCAAAATCAGCGCTATCACCACAAGCCGTGCGAGGGTATCCTTAAATTCGGTGTGGGCCTCCAGCCAGATAACGGCCGGTGCCACAATTTCACTGATTTGACCAAACAGCCACTGAAATAGCAGCACAAAAATGGCAATGGGCAGCACAACCGCCAGACCGCCCAGCAGGGTCAACGAAACAAAGGTTTTTACTTTGGTCATAGGTTATTGATGTACCGATTTCTCACTCTCAGTTGGACACTACCCCGAGTGTCCGCGCTGTTTCTGTTTGCAGCCACCGCGCAGGCACAACTTCCGGCCATCCCCTATACCGTTCTGGAGCAGCGCCAACGCAATGGGGACCATTTTACCCAGGGGCTTTACTTCAACGGCCAGCGCTGGTGGGAGAGCAGCGGACTCTATCGCCGTTCCTGGCTGGCAGAGTATACCGATCCCGGCACCAACCCGGTAAGGCGGAAATGGCTGGCGGGTGAACTCTTCGCCGAAGGCCTCACGGTACTCGGGGACAAACTCTATCTGCTGACCTACAGGGCCGGCGAGGTGCATATCTACCGAGCCCAGGACCTTCAGCCCTTGGAGATCAAACGTTACAGCGGTGAGGGCTGGGGCCTCACTCACGACGGTACACACCTAATCATGAGTAACGGCAGCGGTGCACTGGCCTTCCGCGACCCGGACACCTTCGCGGTATTGCGCCACCTGGCGGTAAAAGGCGGTAGTGAGCACTGGTCCAATCTCAATGAACTGGAATTTGCCGAAGGCCTGATCTGGGCCAATATCTGGCAGGACAACCGTATTATTGCCATCGACCCCAACAGCGGCGAAGTACGCGGCATCATCGATCTGCACAACCTGATACCGGAGGTACGCAATCATCCCGATGCGGTGGCCAATGGTATCGCTTGGGACAAAGCCCGCAACGGGCTCTGGGTAACCGGAAAATACTGGCGACAACTGTTTCTGATTCGTCCCCAGGGGCTTGGTTTCAACAAGGCGGCAAATCCCAAACCGGCAATCAGCGCCTCTGACCAATAACCGTCAGCACACCACCATCACAGAGATAGTACATTGCAGAGAGCTGTAACTGCAGGCGAAAACCGTGACCACGTTTTTGCAGGCTGACCCCCTCCAATCCGTCCTCTCCATCGTATAGCGTGGTGGACTGACCCGAGTCACCCTGCCACTGAACCGCCTCCACCCTGCGCATCCCCGGAAGCTCAAGCGTGACAAGGGTAAATTGGTCCGGCAGCGGATGCAGCTCAACCTGGGCCACACCCGTGGCGGTGGCCAGGGAAAATGCCAGCTGATTTTCCGGCGCAGAGCGCCAGCCCAGGTGGGTATCCGCCGCAAGGGATTGTGCAAAATGGCGCGGCACCCCGGAAGCACAGCCCAGCGGCACAACCAGAGCCGCCGACCACAACATCAATAACAAAAGCAAAGTGCGCATAGCCCTACCCTTAGCCAATTGCTGTGATGGCCTGCGATTATAACCCGTGACTCTTGTCACAAAACAAAATCTGTCAATTGCATCCTATTTCAAGGAAAAATCGGCCGATAAACCCACCACACAAAAACCTGGCGCAGGGTATACTCCGCCGCCATGCAATCCCCTCAGCAGATTCTCGAGCACATCTTTGGCTATGCGCATTTCCGCGATCCCCAGGCCGCGGTGATCGACACCCTGATGGCCGGCAACGACGCTCTGGTGCTTATGCCCACCGGTGGGGGCAAGTCTCTGTGCTACCAGATACCCGCGCTGGCCAGATCCGGTTGTGGCGTGGTGGTCTCTCCCCTGATCGCCCTGATGCAGGACCAGGTGGAAGCATTGCAGGAAGCCGGCATCCGCGCCGCCTTTCTGAACTCTTCCGTGTCCTATGAGGAAACGCTGGCCATTGAGAGTCAACTGCTTCACGATGCCCTGGATCTGCTGTACCTGGCACCGGAACGGTTGTTACAGCCCCACACGCTTTCACTCCTGCAGCGATCCAAACTGTCGCTGTTCGCCATTGATGAAGCCCACTGCGTGTCCCAGTGGGGGCATGACTTTCGCGCCGACTACCTACAGTTGAACTGCCTCCACGAACAGTTTCCCAACGTGCCGCGTATTGCACTGACAGCTACCGCGGACCAGCGCACCCGCGCAGAAATTGCCCGGAGACTCAACCTGAAGACCGCCCGGCATTTTGTCAGCAGCTTTGATCGTCCCAATATCCGCTACCGAATCGAACCCAAGGGCAACCAGCGTCGCCAGCTGCTGCAGTTCCTGCGCGGCACTCAAAAAGGAAGTGCAGGCATTATTTATTGCCTGTCCCGCGCTAAAGTGGAAAATACCGCCGAATGGCTGAGCCAGCAGGGATACAGCGCTCTGCCCTACCACGCGGGTCTGCCCGCCGCTATCCGTGCTAAACACCAGCGCCGCTTCCTGCGCGAGGAGGGAGTCATGATTGTGGCCACCATCGCCTTCGGCATGGGTATCGACAAACCCGACGTGCGCTTCGTAGTGCACCTGGATCTGCCCAAAAGTATCGAGGCCTACTACCAGGAGACCGGTCGCGCAGGTCGCGACGGTGAGTCCTCGGTGGCACTGCTGCTCTACGGCTTGGAAGATGTGGTCAAGCTGGCTCAGATGGTTGAAGCCTCCGAGGGCAGCGAGGAGTACAAGCGCCACGAACGCGGGCGTCTTAATGCCATGCTGGGTCTGTGTGAAATCACCAGCTGCCGCCGCCAGGCCCTGTTGCACTACTTCGCCGAAACTCTGGATCGCCCCTGTGGCAACTGTGATACCTGCCTGGAGCCCCCTGCCACCTGGGATGCCAGCGAGGCCGCCATCAAACTGCTGTCATGCGTCTACCGCACCGGCCAGCGCTTCGGTGCCACCCATGTGATCGATGTGCTGCGCGGCTCCGGGAACGAGAAAGTGCGCAGATTCGAACACCAGCAACTCTCTACCTATGGTATTGGCAAAGACCTTGCCAGCAGCGAGTGGCGAGCTCTGATGCGACAATTAATCGTGCGCGGCTACCTGGAGGTGACTGGCGAGTTTCAAAGGCTCAGGCTGACAGAACTTTGCCGCCCGCTGTTGCGCGGGGAGGTGTCCCTGCAACTGCGCAGGCTGCCGGCAAAAACCTCTCGATCCTTCTCCCGTGATCCTGCGGCCCTGGAAGGCCTGACCTGTGAGGACCAGCCACTCTGGCAGGCCCTGCGCAACTGCCGCAAGGCACTGGCGGAGGAACGCGGCGTACCACCCTATGTGGTCTTTCACGATGCCACCCTGCGCGGCATGGTAAAGGCACACCCGCAAACCCGCAGTGAATTACTGGCCGTTTCGGGGGTTGGTGACAACAAACTGGCCCGCTTTGGCGACGCTTTCCTTGCAATACTGAGAGATTTTCCCAAGCGCTAAGACCAGAACCAACCCACAACGCTTCCCCCCCCCTCGGGCACACCTATGTTAAAAAGGCGAAAAGAGCTGAAAATCCCCCATCCTTCCCCAGTGAGACAAAACCATGAAAGTCATTGGCCATCTGATAAACGGCGCCCTGAATACTGACGGCGACTCCGCCGCGAGTTCACGCTTGCAGGATGTTACCAACCCTTCAACCAACACAGTCATCGGAAAAGTTGCACTGGCCAGCAAAACCACCGTCGAAGAGGCCATCGCCGCGGCCCAGGCCGCCTATCCCGCTTGGCGCAACCTGCCCACTGCCAAGCGTGTGCGCATCATGTACCGCCTGAAAGCCCTGCTGGAGCAGCATGCCAATACCATCTGTGAACACATTACCCGAGAACACGGCAAAGTTTTCAACGACGCCATGGGTGAACTGCAGTGCGGTATCGAAAACATTGAATAAGTCTGCTCTGCCCCGGAAATGCTCAAAGGGGAACACAGCAGGAATGTGAGCCCCGCCATCGACTCCTGGAGTGAACTCCAGCCCCTGGGAGTCTGCGCCGGGATTACCCCGTTTAACTTCCCTGCCATGGTTCCTCTGTAGATGTGGCCAATGGCCATCGCCTGCGGCAACACTTTCGTCCTCAAACCATCAGAACGTACCCCTTCCTCCGCATTATTTATCGCCGAACTCGGTATCGAAGCCGGCATCCCGCCAAGTGTCCTTAACGTGGTAAATGGCGACAAGGAAGCGGTGGATACCCTGTTGATCGACAAACAGGTTCAAGCCGTTAGTTTTGTCGGTTCCACCCCGATTACGGAATATGCCTATTCTACCGCCACTGCCCACGGCAAGCGGGCACAGGCTTTTGGCGGGGCCAAGAACCATGCCATCATCATGCCGAATGCTGACCTGGATTACGCCGCGACTGCACTGATGGGAGCCGCCTTTGGTTCCTGTGGCGAGCGCTGCATGGCCATTTCCGTAGCAGTTACCATCGGTG
>NZ_JAVAMR010000025.1:0-56282 GCF_030731025.1 Microbulbifer sp. 2205BS26-8
CTAGCTACTCCCTCCAGAACAGGGTCTATTTGATGGGGTTAGGAGGCTGACTGCCGGTACCCAGGACAAGCTGCGAAGTCGCTTGCCCTGAGTGCTTGTGTGATTTCCTGCCCAGACATATCAAGTTTCAATACGAGGCCTACACCGAGCGCTCGCCAGGGGCTTGTCGCCCTGGCAAAATAAGCGCCCAGCCAACGCAACTGTACAGGCAGAGCATGTTTCAAATTCAAACGCCAAATCTGATATTGCTGGAGCTTTGTGATGATGACGCAAGCTTCATTCTCAATCTGCTCAACGATACGGATTTTTTGCAAAATATCGGTGATCGCGGTGTACGCAATCTGGAGCAAGCGCGTACCTATATCCGCGATGGCCCTGTCACCATGTACCGTCAACACAATGTCGGCCTCTATAAGGTGGCGCTAAAAGAAGGTACTGCCATCGGCATCTGCGGGCTGATCAAGCGCGTAGGCCTGAGTGATGTGGATCTCGGCTTCGCTTTCCTACCCCAGTATCGCGGCATGGGGTATGCCCTGGAGGCCGCTCAAGGGGTCATGCAGTACGCACAAAAATGGCTCGGGCTGGAGCGTATTGCCGCCATCATTCTGCCCAGCAACACACCCTCGGTGAGACTTTTGAAAAAAATCGGATTCAGAGCCGAGGGAAGGATCACACTGCCCGGCGAGCGCAAGGAGCTGTTACTCATGATCTGGAAGATCAGTGCGCACGGTCACTCCCCCGGTGAGGAAAAATAAACGCTACTCAAGCGGGATTTTTACGCACTCAATTTATCAACCGCATGCCTCCCATGAACGATTGGGAAATCAGGCCGGGAGGATGCACAGGCTTGTCTGGCTACAGGCTGTTGATTTCAAACCGCTACCCGATTTTTCACGCCATTTTCTGTGTTTCTGGTTCCATGAGAACAAGTTTACAGAATGCTTCCTATACATTATTTAGACCGTTGCTATGATTCAAAGCGAGTATCAAATTGACTGTTTGACCACTGGTTTTACAATGGCTTGCCGTTAACGCCACCTGGTAGCTGAAGCAGTACCGGGCAAGCCTATCTACAAAATAAACGGTAAAGTAAAGGTACAGTTCACATGCAAAAGAAAAATCGCCATCCACTTTTAGCGGCTTTCATCGTATCCATATGCTCTGTCAATGTCTGGTCAGCACCGGGCGCTCCAGTTATCGTCTGGATGCCCACAGAATATACGGAGGGCACTGCCATTCCAGTGAACTCGAATATGTGGTGGGGTGAAAATGGCACCTCTTGGGTTTTAACATCGAACAACAGCCAGGTTTGTGCAGGGGACTTAACCCCCAGTGGTAACAATGCCCAAATGGCCAATTGTACCATTTCCGCTTCTGCTGGTACCCACCAGTTACAGGTCATACTCAGCAATGCAGCAGGCTCCTCGGCAAGTGCCGAGAAGACAATATATGTGGTGTCAGAAAATGGGACCCCACCGGACCCCCAACCTATTCCGGACCCTGAATTTGTAGAGACTCCCGCCAAACCTGTAATCGCCTTGATGGATACCAATCAGTCGGCGGGAGATATAACGGTCTCATGGAATATGTGGTGGGGTGTGAATGGGTCCAGTTGGACACTGGAGTCTAATGGCTCAGAAGTGTGTAACAACACCCTGACAGTGAATGGAAACAATGCGCAGCACGGAAGTTGCACTGTGAACTTTGCGAAAGGCAGCTACGATCTTCAAGTGTTGTTGACCAATGCAGCAGGGTCCACCGCCAGTGATATCAAAACCATCTCTGTTGGTGATGCTGGAGGCGGCGTGGTGGGTAGTAGCGAAACACCGCTGCCAACGGATTATTCTTCGCCGGGTTTGCGCAAGCATAAACCTTATAGCAATACAACGAATTCTGTGGTAGGTGCTTACTTTGTCGAGTGGGGCATTTATGGAAGAAATTATCAGCCAGCCCAGATACCTGCCTCCAATCTGACCCACCTGCTCTACGGCTTTATCCCCATTTGTGGGCCAAACCAAAGCCTACAGGAAGCCAACCCCAGTGGGTATAGTGTCTTGCTGCAATCCTGTCAGGGAAAACAGGATTTTGAAGTCACAGTGCACGATCAATACGCGGCACTGGATAAACTCTATCCCGGAGACGATGATGCCCAGGACTATAAAGGCGTGTTTAACCAGCTGCGCCGTATAAAACTGGCTAACCCGGATTTGGTGATCGTACCTTCCGTGGGCGGCTGGACGCTCTCTGACCCATTCTATTACCTCGACAATGCCGCCAACCGTAAAGTGTTTGTTGATTCCATGGTTGAGTTTCTAAATACGTATACTTTCTTTGATGGTGTTGATATTGACTGGGAATATCCAGGCGGTGGTGGCGCCAACGCCGATCTTGGCAAAGAGTCGGATGGCGAGACCTATGTCACCCTGATGCAAGATCTGCGCACAGCCCTGGATACTCTTGAATCTGAAACCGGTCGCCAGTATCAGCTAACCAGTGCTGTAGGCGTTTCCCCCGCCAAAATCAGCCAGGTTGATTACGCTCAGGCCAGCCCCTACATGGATTACATCTTTGCCATGAGCTACGACTACTATGGCGCATGGAGCGAAGATCTTGGTCACCATGCCGGGCTTTACCCCACAGCCAGCGCTATTCATGAGGGGTTCAGCGGTGATGAAACAGTCACCAACCTGCTCACTGCAGGTGTTCCCGCCCACAAGCTGGCGGTGGGCGTCGCCATGTATGGTCGGGGCTGGAAAGGGGTTTCCAACATGACTTCCCAAGACCCCTTCTCCGGAAAAGGAGGTGGCCCCATCTCACTGACAATGAACAATGGTCACTGGGAGGCTGGTGTTGTGGACTATTTCCGCATAGTGCAGGAAATGCTGGGAGGGGATCCCAATAGCTCAGGGGTCAATGGCTGGAGCGCAGGTTACGACGACACTGCGAAGGCGCCCTACGTATGGAAGCCCAGCACGGGTGAACTGATCACCTATGAGAATGGTAAATCCGCTAAAACCAAGGCGGAATATGTTCGCCAGCGTGGGCTTGCCGGTACCTTTTCCTGGGAAATTGATGCGGATAATGGAGACATTCTCAATGCGGTTCACGAAGGGCTAGGTCACCCACAAGAGTAACTAAAACCTGCAGGATCGGAGGGGCGGCAACTGCTCCCCTCTGGTTCTATTCAGCCCTTTGAGCCCATCTTGTCATCTCCCGAAGCAATTTTCACAGACTTCTCTTCAAAAGGTGCATACGGTGATGCCCGTGAATTGCCACATATAACATTAGACCGAACAGGCTCTTGGGACACGCACTTCCACCACACACTCCAAAAAACTGACCACTTGCCCAATATCACTTCGTCAATGGGTATTTCTCAGGGCAATTTTCCAGAGTGTAGGTATCTTTATATTCGGACCCAGATTTTGCCCATCCAAACCACAGCACGCGTTCACCGTTGAAATACCCCGAGTGGGTAGTTCCATACAGATTATCCATCCCGTCGCTGTATAAAACTGCCGGCGTACATTGTCGAAGACCAGCGTTTGGGATACCAGGTGGCCGTAAAATATGGCAAGGGGACAGATAAAGTGTATTCCGGTGTGTACTACTGACAGTATTTTCATCATTAATAGTCAAACGCACTATTCTTAGAGAGAACTTGGCGGCTTAATTCCATACAAATACTACTGTTTTTCGTTGACTTGTATCCTGGCTAGACTAGTCTCCAACTGACTAGCCAAGAGATGATAACCATGATTATTGCGACAGATATGCCCGAGGTCAGCCGGTGTGCCGTTACTCAGTGCGCCTACAATGCCAATGACGGCTGCCATGCCAGAGCCATCACAATCGGCAATGGTATAGATCCCGATTGCGATACTTTCCTGGCCAATTCAAAGCACACCAACAGCGCCCGCACTGCCGGTGTCGGCGCCTGCAAAATGGAGAACTGCAAATTCAACGATGATTTTGAATGCTCTGCAGACAGTATCCAGGTTGGACGCAGCGGAAACTCAAATAACTGTCTCAACTACACCCACTAACCCGCCAGCTCACAACGCACCCGATGATCAAATAGGTCACGGAAGACTTATTTGATTACAGGATCGATGACAACAGCTTCCACAGCGGCGCTCCCCTCTTGCTGGCTGGCACTATCCGGCGGCTCCCAAATAATTCCCTCGCTGTTTGCAAACGCCTTAAGCAATGGCTGGTAACGCGCTTCGAGCTCCTTGCGCTTGGTCTTCATCGTTGGGGTAAGCAATCCATTTACCGCTGTCCACTCCTCCTTGCCAATGAGAATCAGTTTAATTCGTTCATGGTGCGACAAGCGCTGATTCACAGCGTCAAGCAACTTCATCAATCTGGCTCGTATTTCTTCTTTTGAAAGGGTTTCCGCCAACTCAGATACCGTTGCCAGAAGCACCGGTTGATCCATTCCATGCCCGAGCACACAGCACTGTGCAAGTAGCGGTTCATTGCTGAAGGCTTCCTCCAGAAGACTGGGCTGGATAAATTTCCCTTTGCTGGTTTTAAAGGATTCGGAAATGCGCCCGGTAATATGCACCAGACCATCCTCATCAATATAACCGGAGTCCCCGGTATGGTAATAACCTTCGCGAATCACTTCCGCAGTTTTCTCGGGCTCCCGATAATATCCCTTCATTAAAGAGTCACTTTTAAACAGTATTTCACCCTGGGCGGAAATTTTTAACTCACAGTTGAGCTGTGGTTTCCCTACAGTGCCCGGCACAGGATCCTCATCCCTGTGCGCAATACAGCCATAGATAAAGTTTTCCGTCATACCGTAGCCATCTGCCACCTTCATCCCCATACGGTGATACCAGCGCAATAACTCGATCGAGATTGGCGATGCCCCCGTCACCAGCAACCGTGCCTGATCCAATCCCAAACTGCTGCGTACCCGGTTCCCAAGCCAGGTGCTTAGGCCGGGTATATACAGTATGATATTTTGTACAGTCGGCGGAATTTTTTGGTCAACCTGTTGTTTAAATCTACCCCACAACCTGGGGACCGAAAAAAACATCGTGGGGCGGGTGCGTCGCAGATCTTCAAGAAAGGTTTCCAGGGATTCGGGAAAGTACACCGGTGTTCCCGAGTACAAACTGTGAAATTCTATCAGGATTCGCTCCGCGGCATGGGCCAAAGGGAGATAGGAAAAAAAACGGTCCGACTCGCTGTAACCATACCCCCTGACCATATTCGGCGCGACAAAAACCACCGATGACCAGGCGTGCATCACACCCTTCGGGTGACCTGTAGTCCCGGAGGTATACATAATGGTGAAAATGTTATCTTCATCAAATACCGGGCTTTCATCGTAAGGCGCATTAGTGCTGATTACCGTGTCCAGCTCCTGGTCGCAGTGAATCTCACAGCGATGTATAGCCACTGTGGGGATGGAATCCACCACTTCCAGCAGAGCATCGCGGTTATCCGTAGCCCCACAGAACAGCAGTTTTGATTCCGAGTGCTGCAACACATAGGACATGGAAGAGGCGGACTGCCCAGGGTACAGGGGGACACTGATCATTTCAGCCAGCATGATGCCCACATCTACGATCACCCAGTCGGCACAGTTTTTGGCATGAAGGGCAATACGATCTCCGGGCTCAAATTGGCTGCGCAGGAAACCCGCTACCCCCCTGGCTCTAGCCATCACTTCGCCCCAGGTGTAGTCCCGCCACTGACGCTGGTACATCTGGCGCAGGAAAACCTTGTCAGCCTCTTCAGCTTCCCTTTTATAGAGAAGCTCCAAAGGCTGCAGACCTTTTATCCTCTCGTATCGCTCTTCCGGGTTCATCGCTTTCCTCGCTCATTATTGTATGTATTGTGATCAGACACCCCACAACCTGACCGTTTGTGGCGTTAATGATAGACGCCAAAGCAAAATGGAAGATGTTGTCCCTCATCTTGAAGGAATAAATACACGTCAAATATGCGGGACTGCGAGATATCCCGGAGAGACAAGCTGCCTATTTCCTTTTGACCGGTGCCTCGAATGCACGGCAGCAACCACGCGCAGTCACTTGTCCCACAGGAACCGGATCCGCACATAACCGGCAACGCCTGCACGTTGTGTATTTCCCCTTCCCCGGCTTACCCGGCAAGCCAGTGAGCATCTCCCGGCAGATACAAACCATCGCTCCGGTCGACAGCGGCTATCGGCAGTATCGTCATCAGCCTATCTGACATCTCCAGCTTGATAGTGGCGATTCCCCTGATGCCGCAAAAAGTGCCGGGACAAAAGCACCACTCCCTGTGGGAAGCTGTCGGATACTATTTGCGGGTAAAACAAGCAACCGTCTATTTATAATGGGTACTTTTTGCTTTCTGGTAGTTCCTATGCCCAGACACAAATCCACCGCCACACTGGATGAAGTACACTGGGGTGCATTGAAAACCCTCTTGCCATACCTGCTGGAATTCCGTCGGGCGGTTGTTTTGGCAGTTCTATGCCTCATCGGCGCCAAGCTCGCTGGGGTGACCCTGCCATTTATCCTCAAACATATCGTGGATGACCTGGATAGTGCCGGCGACACTGCCCAGGCTGTTGCACTGCCACTGGGACTGCTCTTAGCCTATGGTGTCGTACGCTTCTCCAATACCCTGTTCGGCGAACTGCGCGATACCATCTTTGGCCGCGTAACGGAGCGCGCACAGCGCAGAGTGGGGTTGGAGGTCTTCCAGCACTTGCACACACTGGATCTGGATTTCCACCTGAACCGACGCACCGGTGGCCTGTCCCGAGACATTGAGCGTGGCAACAGCGGCATCGGTTTCCTGATGCGCTTTATGGTATTCAACATCGTACCCACCCTGGTGGAAATCACCCTGGTGGCGGGACTCCTGTGGTGGAACTACAGCGGCGTATTCGCCCTTGTGGTTCTGGCGGCAGTCATAGCCTATATCGGCTTCTCGGTGGTGGCCACGGAATGGCGTACGCGCTTTGTGCGGGCATTGAACCAGGCAGAGTCCCAGGCCAGTAACCGGGCGGTGGACAGCCTGCTGAACTATGAGACCGTCAAATATTTCGCCAATGAGCCGCACGAGTCCGGTCACTACGACCGCGATTTGGCAGTTTGGGAACAGGCGCGACGCAGCAACCGCCTGTCGCTGTTCGGACTGAACAGCGGCCAGGCACTGATTATCGCCGGTGCCATGTGTACCGCTATGGTCCTTGCCGCAACAGGCGTGGCCAGAGGGCAAATGAGCATTGGCGATTTTGTACTGGTCAACGCCTTTATGATGCAGATTTTCATGCCGTTGAATTTCCTAGGCTTTGTTTATCGGGAAATGAAGGGCGCACTGGCCAATATCGAAAAAATGTTCTCTCTGCTTGCGGTGAAACCGGTCGTAGCGGACATCTCCAATGCCCGGACTCTGCAGGTGAATGGAGGCCGTATTGACTTCGAGGATGTCCAGTTTGGCTACAGGGATAACCGCAGGATTCTCAAGGGTATCAGTTTCTCGGCCCTGCCCCGTCAGAAGGTCGCGATTGTTGGCGCAAGCGGTGCTGGCAAGTCCACCCTGTCGAAGTTGCTGTTTCGCTTCTACGAAGCCAGTGTCGGCAGTATTCGCATTGACGGTCAGGATATTCGCCAGGTCACCCTGGAATCCCTGCGCCGCATCATCGGTGTTGTACCGCAGGAGGCGGTGTTATTTAACCAGTCGATCAAGGAAAACGTGCGCTATGGGCGGGTTGATGCCGATGATGAAGCGGTCATGGAGGCAATTCGCCACGCACACCTGTCGGAGTTTGTTCAGCAACTGCCCCAGGGGGCGGATACCCTGGTGGGAGAGCGGGGCCTGAAACTCTCCGGTGGAGAAAAGCAGCGGGTGGCCATTGCCCGCGCACTGCTGAAAAAGCCACCAATTATGATTTTCGACGAGGCAACCTCTTCACTGGACAGTCGTTCGGAGCGCAGCATTGTTGCCTCGCTACAGGAGATCGCCCGGGAGCAGACAACGCTGGTCATCGCGCACCGCCTGTCAACCATTGTGGATGCAGATAAGATCCTGGTGATGGAACAGGGCCGCATAGTGGAGCAGGGCTCACACCGCCAGTTGCTGGCTTTGGAAGGACACTACGCGGCGCTTTGGCGTATTCAACAACAAGAGCGTGGCACCGAGACAAAAGCCGCAGATGCCCCACTGTCCTGACGGTTGATAATTTTATACAGCGCGACTAATGTGGCGCCGATACACCAGATAATGATAGGCAGAGCAATTATGACCATTCCCTTTTCATCCACCAGGATAGCTGCCGCACTATTGACGCTGGCACTGGTCGGTGGCTGTTCCAAGGATAAGCAGGCTGAGAAAATCACCAGCGACGAAGCTGAAGCGCAGATCGTTGAGTCCGAAACTGTGACGCCCCCCAGTGGCCAGACCGTGGAGAATGCAGACCAGCGTTTCGATATTTATGTTCCGGTAGAACTTACTGCAAACCTGAGCGGCCTGTCGGACAAACAGCGCGATATGATCAGCCTGCTGATCGATGCCAGCCAGGTGATGGATCGCTTGTTCTGGCTGCAATCCTACGGCCCGGCGGAGGTGCTGCTGCCGGATATCGAAGACGGCCGCGCGCGCAAATTTGCTCAGATAAACTATGGCCCCTGGGACCGTCTCAACGACAACAAACCGTTTATCGCCGGCTACGGGCCCAAACCATTAGGCGCCAATTTCTATCCGGCGGATATGACCCGCGACGAATTTGAAGACTGGAACCAACCCGGAAAAGACGGTCTCTACTCCCTGGTGCGTCGCGATGACGCTGGCAAACTGACGTTGATACCCTACCGCGATGCCTATAATGCGGAACTGAAGAAGGCCGCGAACATTCTGCGCCAGGCCGCAACACTGGCCGAGAACAAGGCATTTGCTCACTACCTGAATCTGCGCGCAGAGGCACTCCTGACCGACAATTTCCGGCCCAGTGATATGGCCTGGATGGATATGAAAGAGAATGAGATCGACGTGGTGATTGGCCCTATCGAAAACTACGAGGACCAGCTGTTTGCCTACCGCACCGCCTACGAATCCTATGTGCTGTTGAAGGACAAGGCGTGGAGCGCGAAACTGGCCAAGTTCGCCGCACTGTTACCCGAACTGCAGAGGGGTTTGCCGGTTGAAGCGCAGTACAAGTCCGAAAAACCGGGTACGGACTCCGACCTGAACGCTTACGACGTACTGTTCTATGCAGGCCACAGCAATGCCGGTTCCAAAACCATCGCCATCAACCTGCCCAATGATGAAGAAGTACAACTGGCGAAGGGCACTCGCCGGCTGCAGTTAAAAAATGCCATGCGTGCCAAATTCGATAAGATCCTGGTGCCCATCAGCGATGTGCTGATTGCTCCGGATCAGCGCAAGCACATCACCTTCCCCGCTTTCTTTGCCAACACCATGTTCCATGAAGTGGCCCATGGGCTCGGGATCAAAAAGACCCTGAACAGTGGTGAGAATGTTCGTCAGGCACTGAAAGAGACCTCCTCTGCCCTGGAAGAGGGCAAGGCAGATATTCTCGGGCTCTATATGGTCACGCGATTGCACGAGAAGGGAGAGATTGAGGATGGCGAGTTGATGGACAATTATGTCACTTTCCTCGCCGGAATCTTCCGCAGTGTACGCTTTGGTGCCGCTAGTGCCCACGGCAAAGCCAATATGGTGCGTTTTAATTTCTTCAGAGACCAGGGTGCTTTTACCCGTGATGCCACCACCGGGCAATACAGTGTGGACTTCGAGCGGATGCAGCAGGCCATGACCAACCTGTCCCGTCTGATCCTCACCATTCAGGGGGATGGCGATTACGCGCAGGCCAAGAGCCTGCTGGCCGAGCAGGGCGTGATTGGCCCAGAGCTGCAGGCCGACCTGGATCGCCTTGCGAAAGCGGATATTCCTGTCGATGTGACCTTTATCCAGGGTAAGGAGGTGCTGGGCCTCTAGCCATGGGGCCGGGCTGCACCGCAAGATAGGACAACAGGGGACAGGAACCCTCCCCAACAATTAGCCCGGCAGTTATGATGCATCCGGCCATCAAACTGACCGGGGCTCACCTCAGTAGCTGCCGGATGCACTAGCTTCACACCACTGACCATTGGACACACCTGCCACTCATAACCGAAGCGGGCAGTCACAATTCAGTCAGGGATACCACCTCTATCCCCTGCTCGGTATAGTGCCAGCACAAATTGAAATTGCACAGTTTCATTCCATAGAGCCGCCCTGGCTCCGATTGTTGGTACGCCGGTCTTGGATCCTGTGCCAGTACCTGCGCGATCAAACGCGAAAGATCGGTTCCCCAGTCATCGCGGTAAGCCCGCGCCTGGGCCAGGATATGTTCGGGAATAGTAACCGGTGTCAGTGCCGGTGCTGAATCTGCAAAAGTGCTCCGAGCCTCAACCACGGCATCGGCATAGGGGATATAGGGCTTGATATCCACCACAGGCGTACCATCTACCAAATCGACACCGGCGATGATCAATTCCACTTTCGGAACAGTGCGCACTTCCATCAGGCGTACTACCGAAAGGCCGATATGGTTGGGGCGAAAGGGTGATCGGGTGGCCAGTACCCCGAGTTTCCTGTTGCCGCCGAGACGTGGCGGGCGCACTTTGGGGGACCAGCGCCCGGCCCCGCAGTGGAACTGGAAAACCACCCAGATATGGCTGTTTGCCTCCAGCCCCGCCACCGCCTCCGCCACATTGACCGGCGGCAGCAGTTCAATACTTGCTCGGCTGGCACTGGCGAGCCGGGGCTGCCGGGGAACACCAAACTTTTCACCGAAACAGGAATGCACCCGCGCAATGTGCTCAACAATCATAGACAGTCCAAAGCATAGATTTCAGGGCGGCTATTTTAACCCCCTTATGGCGCTCATTTATCGATGCCACCGAGACAGAGATACTTGATTTCCAAATAATCGCCAATCCCGTATTTGGAACCCTCGCGCCCCTGACCGGACTCCTTCACTCCGCCAAATGGGGCCATCTCATTGGAGATAATCCCTTCGTTGATGCCCACCATGCCATATTCCAGCCCCTCGGCAACACGAGAGATACGGCCAATATCGCGGGAGTAGAAGTAAGAAGCGAGACCAAACTTCGAATCATTCGCCATACGCACCGCTTCCTCTTCGGTGGAGAACTTGTACAGAGGGGCGACAGGCCCAAAAATTTCTTCCGTGAACAGATTCATCTGATCGGTGACATCACCGAGCACCACCGGGGCATAAAAGCAGTCACCCAGACTGCTGGGGCCACCGGCGACCAGTGCCTGAGCCCCCTTTTGCAGCGCATCCTCCACCAGTGACTCCACTTTGTTGACCGCCTTGGCAGTAATCATTGGGCCGAGATCGGTATGCCCGTCAAAGCCGTTACCCAATGTAAGATTCTTTACGGCTGCTGTAAATTGACTGGCAAATGCCTCGTAAACACCCTCTTGCACCAAAATCCGGTTCGCGCACACACAGGTTTGGCCAGCATTGCGGTACTTGCAGATGATTGCTCCCTTCACCGCCTCGTCCAACTGCGCATCGTCGAAGACAATGAATGGCGCATTCCCCCCCAGTTCCATTGAGGTTTTCTTCATGGTTTGCGCACATTGGGCCTGCAACAGCTTGCCCACCGCAGTAGAACCGGTAAAGGTGAATTTGCGCACCAGCGGATTCGAGGTCATCTCGGCGCCGATGGCGGGGGCATTTTCACCCGCCACAATATTGAAGATGCCCGCGGGAATGCCTGCTTCCTCCGCCAGTACCGCCAGCGCCAGAGCGGAAAGCGGTGTCTCCTGGGCGGGCTTGGCGATAAAGGGACAACCGGCGGCCAGGGCCGGTGCCATCTTGCGGGCAATCATGGCACAGGGGAAATTCCACGGCGTTATAGAGCAGGTGACCCCTACCGGCTGTTTGATTACCACAATACGGCGGTCACGGGCAGGCGGGGCTATTACATCCCCGTAGGCACGCTTGGACTCTTCGGAAAACCACTCGATATAACTGGCGCTGTAGACAATTTCCGTTTTTGCTTCGGATAGCGGCTTGCCCTGTTCTGCGGTAAGAATCCTGGCCAGGTCATCCGTGTTGGCAATCACCAGGTCGTACCAGCGGCGCAGGGTTTTTGCCCGCTCTTTGACCGGTGTATCCCGCCAGGCGGGCCAGGCGGCGGCCGCAGCCTCGATCGCACGGCGAGTCTCATCCGCACCCAGGTCGGAGACAGCAGCCACTACCTTGCCGGTAGCCGGGTCGGTGACCTCGAAAGTTGCACCGGAATCCGCATTGATCCACTGTCCGTTGATATAGGACTGGGTGCGCAGTAGCGCGGGGTTAGTGAGTTCCAGCATCGCCTTCTCCTTGTGGTGTCTTCCCTGGTACCCGCCTCACGCGGGATCCATTGCAACGATAGTAACCGGTAATGTACCCATACCGGGCAGTATTGCCGGAATCCTTTAGTCAAGAACGGTCGCATTCCCAGTTGCGTACTGCACCCATGCTGTTACCCGCAACGGCATTAACCGTACCGGTTTATTTTTTCTTTTTCACAAAGTTCATCAAGCGGCGCTTCTTGGCCTTCTGTCTGTCGGTCAGTTTATTTTTTTTGCCGGCATAGGGGTTGTCACCAGTACGGAATTCAACCTTTACCGGCGTCCCTTGCAGCCTCAGGGACTTGCGGAAAGTCTTTTCCAGATAGCGCACATAATGGGCAGGCACCTGCTCCGTCTGATTGCCGTGGACCACGATCACCGGAGGGTTCTGCCCACCGGCATGGGCATAGCGCAGTTTGATACGATGGCCATTGACCAGCGGGGGCTGGTGCTCGCTTACCGCCCAGCGCAATATCCGCGTAAGCTGATTGGTGGACAGTTTGTCCGTTGCACTCTGGTAGGCGGCCTCAATGGATTCATACAGATGCCCCACACCGGTACCGTGCAGCGCCGAAATAAAGTGTACATCGGCAAATTCCACAAAGCGTAGGCGGCGCTCCAGTTCCGTCTTCACATAATCGCGATGGTCTGTCTCCAACCCGTCCCATTTGTTCAGGGCCACCACCAGGGCTCGACCGGCCTGGATCACAGTCCCCATCAGATGCATATCCTGATCCACCAGCCCCTCGCGGGCATCGATCACCAGTACCACCACATTGGCGTCTTCCACGGCTTGCAGGGTTTTGACGATGGAAAACTTTTCCACCGATTCCTTGATATTCTTGCGGCGACGAACGCCGGCAGTATCAATCAGGGTATAGGGGTTCTCATTGCGTTCATAGTTGATATAGACACTGTCACGGGTGGTACCCGGCTGGTCGTAGACCACCACACGATCCTCGCCCAAAAGGCGGTTCACCAAAGTGGATTTACCCACATTGGGACGCCCGACGATGGCGATCTTGATACCCGTGGCCCCTTCAGCCTGACCGATTTCAAGTGGCTCAGGCAGGTCTTCCAGCACGCGCTGCATCAGGGTGCGCACACCGCGCCCCTGGGTCGCTGTGGTGGGAAAAACATCCCCAATGCCCAACTCGTAAAAAGGCGCCAGGGCAATATCCGGATTGACTCCATCGACCTTGTTGGCGACCAGATAGGTGGGCTTGAAGCGGATGCGCAGCTGATCTGCAATCATTGCGTCCGCCGGTGTGAGGCCTGCGTGGCTATCTACCAGGAAAAGCACAATATCCGCCTCCTCAATGGCCTGCATGGACTGTTGCGCCATCACGGCATCAATTCCCGCTTCCCCTCCGCTAATACCACCGGTATCGACAACAAGCAGCTTGTGTCCATCGATTTCCGCTTCGCCGTATTTGCGGTCACGGGTAAGGCCTGCGTGGTTGGCCACCAGGGCGTCGCGACGCCCTGTTAGGCGGTTAAACAGTGTGGACTTGCCCACATTGGGGCGCCCGACCAGGGCGATTACTGGCAACATACAGATTCTGGCTTTGGCCCAATAAATACAATCGCCCGCACAGGGCGGGCGATATCAATACACACTGCCGGCAAGTCGCTTCTTCAAACACCGGCTTTAATGACGAACCGCTCTTGGCCACCACCATTTGGCAAGGAACTAACTCCGCGAGAAACGCAGGGCAACCAGCTTGCCGTCGTCCGACAGGACAAACAGCAATTCGCTGTCTACCAACATGGGAATACGTATCGGATCACCATCCACCCGCTCCCGACCGATAAACCGGCCGGTATCGGGATCCAGCAGGTGCAGGTAGCCCTCCAGGTCTCCAACAACTACAACATCCTCAAAATACACCGGGCCACTCAGCTCGCGGCGCAACAGCTCGTCGTTGTTCCAGTCGATCTGGCCATTGCCCACATTGTAGGCGTAGACACTGCCGGAGGCACCACTGAGATACACGTGGCCACCGCCCACTGCCACTGCGTGGTGGGTGGAAGCACCGCGGGCCCAGAGGCCACGGCCGTCCTCTCGGGACAGGGCCACAACACGCCCTTGGTAACTGGCCGCGAAGACCAGATCACCGCGCACCACCGGAGACCCGTCAATATCCACAACCCGCTCCAGTTCCGCGGAACCCTGCGGGATGGCAACGCGTTGCTCCCAGCGGGGAATGCCATCGCGAGCATCCAGCGCAATCAGTTTGCCGTTGTCGAGCCCGGCGATTACCATACCGCCACTGATTACAGGCGCCGCCGTACCGCGCAGGGTCAATACCGGCAGACTGGTATTGTAACTCCAGAGTTCTTCTCCACTGCCAGCATCCAACCCAACCAGTTTGCCGTCCACGGTTTGCAGCACCACCACGCCCGAGCCCACAGCCGGTGCGGACACAACCTCGCCGGATACCTGGTAATTCCACAGCTTGCTGCCGCTGTTCAAATCCAGGGCCACAGCGCGACCGCGATAGTCCGACACCACCGCGATACCGAGGCCGGCGCCCACACCACCGCTTAACTCTACATCCAGATCGGTTTCCCAAAGTGTTCTGCCGGTGTTGCGTTCGAATGCGGTGACTTCGCCATCGCTGCTGGCAGCCACCAACCTGTCATCGGACAGACTCGGCTGCAGCATGGCGTAGCGCTTCGCATCAATGCTGCCCACATCCGCAGACCAGACTTCGCGCAGCGCCGCAGTGGAGGTAATTTCCACCAACTCGAGCGGCTCGACCTCTTCCTTCTCATCGTTGGAGGCGCAGGCGCTCAGAGTGATTGCCAGGGCGACAATCACTGTACGTCGCGCAGTGTGTTTCAAAAATCCCATCAATCCTCTCCCCCTGATGTTGGCTCACTTGACGCCTCTTGCGGCACGCCATCCCCGCTGGCGGCCGCAAGGCTATCGGCCTTGAGGCGCAGGAGCTGGGCGCTGCCAGCCTGCTCCGGTAACAGTTCGGCCAACGCCTGTTCGTAAGCGGCACGGGCGCCAACATCATCGCCCTGCTGCTTCAGGATGTCGCCGCGGGTTTCGGCGTAGAGTGCGGCAAAGGCCGGGGGCACTGTACCCGCGACCAGTTTCAGGGCCTCATCCGGGTTGCCCCGCGCAGCCACAACCGCGGCGAGACGGCGCTTGGCCAGCAACTGCAATGCCGTTTCATCGGTGTTGTCGAGCACCCATTGCAACTGTTGCTGCGCAGCTTCCAGATCGTTGCTGTCGGCAGCAATCGCCGCCAGGCGCAGAGAGGCCTGGCTGGCGTAAATGCGACTGGCAAAATCGTTCCTCAATTGATCGGCTAGTGTCTTTGCAGTCGTCAGCTGTTTGTTATCCGGCTGGTTATTGTTGGCGGAAACGGCTTCCACAAAACTCTGGTACAGATCTGAGGCCGCTTCCGCTTTGGCGCGCTGATCTCCCTGCCACCACTGGTAGCCAAAGTAACCGGCCAGAGCCAGGGCCACACCGGTTACAATGCCCCTGCCGTTCTCCGCCCACCAGCGTTTCAGTGTTTCGATTTGTTCTTGTTCGGTAAGATGCTCAGCCATTGAGTAATTTGCCTTTCCCGTTGTTTTTCACTTTCCGGGCGGGAGCTACCGCCGCTCTTTTGCTTACTTCAGCCCCGTAGCAGGGCCGCCAGGGCCCCAGGCGCAAGGGTTTGTTGCGGCCGGTCGGAGCGCAGGAATTTCACTGTGATCTGACCATTTGCAGCCTCATCCTCGCCAATAATAAGTGCGAAATTGGCACTACTTTTATCGGCCTTCTTCATCTGGCTCTTAAAGCTGCCGCCACCACAATGGGCCTGCAGGCGCAGCCAGGGCAACTCATCGCGCAGTTTCTCTGCCGCAGCCAGGGCGGCCGATTGTACATCACCCACTGCCACCAGGTAGGCGTCCACTTGCTGAGCCAGGGTTTTCGGCAACGCCCCCAGGGCTTCCAGCATCAGCACCAGGCGCTCAACACCGAGGCCAAAGCCAACCGCTGGCGTAGGTTTGCCGCCCATCTGCTCTACCAGGCCATCGTAGCGACCGCCGGCGCAGACGGTACCCTGAGCGCCGAGACTGCCAGTTACCCATTCGAACACGGTCTTGCCGTAATAGTCGAGGCCACGCACCAGGGCCGAGTTGATCTCATATCTCACCTGTGCAGCATCCAGCAGTTCACGCAGCCGGGTCAAGTGCACGGTGGATTCCTCGTCGAGGAAATCCAGTAGACAGGGTGCGTTTGTCAACAGTTCCTGGGTTTGGGCACTCTTACTGTCAAGAATTCGCAGCGGGTTGCGCTCCAGGCGACGCTGGCTGTCCTCGTCGAGCTGCGCGCGGTGCTCGCTCAGGTATCCCACCAACGCATTGCGGTAGGCGACACGGCTGGCGGCATTTCCCAGGGAGTTCAGCTGCAGGGTGATATGCTCGCTGATACCCAACTGGCGCCACAACCGCGCGGTCATGATCAAGATTTCCGCATCGATATCCGGCCCTTCGAGGCCAAACACCTCGACACCGAACTGGTGAAACTGGCGCAGGCGGCCCTTTTGCGGGCGCTCGTAGCGGAACATGGGGCCGAAGTACCACAGGCGCTGGGGCTGGGTCAGCAGGTTGTGCTGAATAGCCGCGCGCACGGTGCCCGCGGTGCCCTCCGGGCGCAGGGTTACGCTGTCGCCACTCTTGTCATCGAAGGTATACATTTCCTTCTCGACAATATCCGTGGCCTCACCCACGGCGCGGCTGAACAATTGTGTGGCCTCCAGGTAAGGGGTGCGGATTTCCCGGTAGCCGTAGCAAGCAAAGAGTTCGCTGAGTGTAGCCTCCACATACTGCCAGGCCGGAGACTGCTCCGGCAGCAGGTCGTTCATTCCGCGTATTGCGCGAAGCTGTTTCAATACCGTTCCTTACTGTGATCTCGAATAATTGTCAGTATTTCGCAGTCGCCAGGGACTCTTGCGACCTGGCGATAATATCCGCCTCGCGCTCGGCCTTGACTGCAGCTTTGTCGCGGATCAGGCACTCCAGATCATCCACCAGGGTTTCACTCTTGAATTTTCGATCCGGCTGCCCGTCGACGTAAATCGCGTGACTCGGGGTGCCGCCGGTGAGACCGATGTCCGCCTCCTTGGCTTCGCCGGGTCCATTGACAATACAGCCGATCACCGCCACATCCAGCGCAGTGGTGACATCCTCTAAACGCGTCTCCAGCTCGTTCATGGTTTTCACCACATCGAAATTCTGGCGTGAGCAACTGGGACAGGCGATAAAGTTAATGCCCCTGGTGCGCAGGCGCAGGCTTTTGAGCAGGTCCCAGCCCACCTTGACCTCTTCCACCGGGTCTGCAGCCAGAGATACCCGCAGGGTATCGCCGATACCGTCGAGCAGCAGGGCACCGAGACCGATGGCGGATTTCACCGTGCCCGCACGCAGACCGCCGGCTTCAGTGATCCCCAGGTGCAGCGGCTGTTCAATTTGCCGCGCCAGTTTGCGGTAGGCAGCCGTGGCCATAAAGATATCCGAAGCCTTGACACTCACCTTGAAATGCTGGAAATCCAAGCTGTCCAGGATCTCAACGTGGCGCAGGGCGGATTCCACTAGCGCATCGGGCGTGGGTTCGCGGTATTTTTTTTGCAGGTCTTTTTCCAGAGAGCCCGCATTGACACCGATACGAATGGGGATATTCAGGTCGCGTGCCTTGTCCACCACCGCGCGGATGCGTTTTTCGCGACCAATATTGCCGGGGTTGATGCGCAGGCAGTCCACACCCAGGTCGGCCACCCGCAGGGCGATGCGGTAGTCGAAATGGATATCCGCGACCAACGGCACATTGACCCGCCTCCTGATGGCTCCGAAGGCTTCAGCGGCGTCCATACTGGGCACCGACACCCGTACGATATCAGCACCGGCCCGCTCCAGGCGCTGTATCTGCGCCACAGTGGCCGCCACATCACAGGTTTCGGTGTTAGTCATACTCTGCACCGAGACCGGGGCATCACCACCGACGGGCACATTACCCACCATGATCTGGCGCGACTTGCGGCGGACAATGGAAGACTCGAATTGCATAGCGCTGACCCAAGGGTATTGCTGCTGAAAATTGAGGAAGAATTATAGAGAGATTGGGCGCAAACCTACAGAGGCCCCTGTCGTATCGGAGCGACCACCTCAATTGCCGACGATAAGACGGCGTGTGCGGCGGTTGCCGACCGGGTCGCTATCGACGGTTCTCTCCCGGTAGACAACGTGGGTTGCGCGCGCATTGCCGAGCATCAACTCGAACGGCGCGCGGCCGTCAAGAAACTTGGTAGTGCCGGCCTCCTGAACACCCGCCAGCAGTACAACACCGCCGGCATCCTTGACTTCAATCCAGGCATCCTCATCGAAACGGAGACGCAGGGCCCCCTGCAGTGACCTGTCCAGCGCCGTTAATTCGGACGGGGCCGGCGCTGATTCCCCAGCCTGGAGAAGATCGGTTTGCGGGGTCGGGGACTCGGAAACCGCAGCGGTGTTCCCGTGATCGATCCCGTCTTGGGTAGGACCGGACTGAGGCGCCGCATCCACGGCCTGTTCCAGAGCTTCTGTTTGAGCAACTTCCCCGGATGGCGAGGGGACCCCCTCTCCTTCCGTCAGCGATGCCATTATCCGCACTTGCGGAATCGACACCGGGCCACCGTACAACCACCAAAAAATACCCCCTGCAGCCAGCAGGGGCAACAGTCCCAACAACCCCTGCGTACGCCTGCGCGCCGGGCGCAGGGCATGGGTCCTCTCCAGGTGCCGGAACTCGGTGCGCGCTTCCGGTTGTGGGCGGCAGGCTTCATAGGCCGCCAGCACCGGTTCAGAGGGGGTGCTCAGCTCCCGGCAGATATTGCGAATATAGCCCCGCGCATAGACCATTTCCGGTTGGTGCTGATAAAGGTCTTCCTCTAAATACTCCAACGCGTTATCGATAATACACAGGCGCTGGGAAAGTTCCCTACGGGACAGACCGGCGGCCTCGCGCGCCGTGCGCAGCAGATTACCGGGGGAGATGGGGGGCTTTTGTGCACTGGGCGTGGCGTCGCCGCTGTCGCAGTGCGGGGAACTGCTATCCGTCATTACCACTCAACTCCTGATATTTCAGTGTCTCCGCAGAGTACGGATACAGATTCTTCAAGGCAAGCGCGTAACTGCGCTCCTTGTCCCGGTTGCCAAACTGCTTCTCAATGCGGATGCCCAGCCAGAGGGACTGGGGTATCTGGCGGTTGCTCTCGCTATACCGATCCAGGTACCGCTTGGCGGAAGCGTAATCACCAGCTTCAAACCTCAGCTCCGCCATTTCCAGTAGTGCCCCGGGCATGTCGGCATTCAAAGCCAGCGCTCGCCCATAGGCACTCTCGGCCTCTTCAACCATCCCCAAACGACGCGCAGTGCGACCGTAATTCACCAGAGCGAAGAACCGGCGGTTATAGCTCAGATCGCTTGCGGCGTAGCGAAACTGCTTCAGGGCCTCCTTGTAACGCGCCTGTTGATATAGAAACACCCCGTAATTGGTGCGCGCCATGGGAAAGTTCTCGCTATAGCGCAGGGCTTTTTTAAAGTGGGACTCGGCCACCGTCAATTCGCCATCCGCCTGATACAGTAGGGCCAGGCCGTGATGGGCCAGGGGGTTTTTGTCCCCCAAATCCAATGCCTTGTTGAAGTGGTGCCGGGCCAATTCGCGGTTCTTTCCACTGCGTAAATAGCGCAACCCCAGCTGAACATGCGTCTCCAGCGCCCTCTCAAGGTTGACTTCCCGGGGCTCCGGCAGCCCGGTTGTGACACAGCCACTTATCAGCGCGGCCAAAAACAGCCCAGCCAAAGGCAGGCCAAGGGGGTTAGCGAACACAACATCACCTATGGATTTATTCTTCATTTTTCCGACTGACCAGTTCGGCAGGTGCCGATTGAGCACCTGCACCGCAGGGCCGAAGATACCGACACGTTCAACACTGGCCGCACACCCTGCCCCGCTTCGTCAGTCTATGGTCCAAGACCCTGCGCCTGCCTTCATACCGGCGCGCTGTTTTGGCCTCCGGCCAGCCTAGATGGGTCCCCATGCCAACCCGTTTCCTCACTATACTGCCGCAAAGCCCTATCAATTGCAGCCCTGTACCCTTTGAGTTCCATAGTGAACTCCGCAATCGGGATCACCGGATGACTGCGACACGGGGCTTGGGGCACAATGCCATAGCAATTCCGTCCTGTATTGGCCCTGCCCACACCTTCAAGAGGGGGGGGAGTTGTATGACTCTTTCCAGCGGGTGGGATACTCTACCGCCAAACCGGGGGTTTGGGGTTCAGGCATACCACTTGATACCAACAGGCCCGGCAGTATAGATTCTATTTTTATGCGCAAAGCAATGAGATTCATGTATGGGTGCTGTTGGCCCGATACAGCGGAATCACGGGTCAGCACATGCCCGGAAAGATACGCTCTACACCCTGCACACCCTGTTCAGGGGTACGAGTCAAACAGATCGGGAAAGCCAGTCTGATCACCCCGGCGGTCAACCCAGCAGGCGTACCGGTCGCTCGGCATCCCGATAACGCTCGGCGCGGCGGGTGCGGTCATTCACACTGCCGGCCAGCTGACCACAGGCCGCATCGATATCATCACCGCGGGTTGTGCGCACCGTTACAGTAAAGCCTTTATCCAGCAAAATCTGTTGAAAGCGTCGCAAAGCATTGTTACTGACACGTTGATAGCCGGACAGTTCAAACGGATTGAAGGGAATCAGGTTGATTTTAACCGGTATATCGCGCAGCAGTTCAGCCAACTGTTGCGCGTGTTCGGGACGATCGTTGACCTCGCGTATCAACGTGTATTCGATGGTCATTTTACGATGGGTATCCGGCATGCGCTCGATATAGCGCTTGGCGGAATCCAGCAGGGTGGCAATGGGGTACTTTTTATTGATCGGTACCAGGGTATCTCGCAGTGCATCGGTAGGCGCGTGCAGGGAAATCGCCAGACTGACATCGGTGACATCCGCCAAGCGATCCAGCGCCGGCACCACACCGGAGGTGGATAGGGTCACGCGGCGCTTGGAAATTCCGTAGGCATTGTCTTCCATCATCAGGTTCATAGCATCGACTACATTGTCGAAATTGAGCAACGGCTCGCCCATACCCATCATCACGACATTGGTGACCTTACGCGGTCCTTTCGGTTGCAACTGGCCGAAGGACTGACAGGCCAACCACACCTGGCCGATGATTTCCGCCGCACTCAAATCGCGGTTAAAACCCTGCTTGCCGGTGGCACAGAAACTGCAATTCAGAGAGCAGCCCACCTGTGAAGAAACACAAAGGGTACCGCGGTCACCATCGGGAATAAAAACGGTCTCAATGGCACTGCCACTGCCAGCCCTTATCAGCCATTTGCGTGTGCCATCCGCGGAGTCCCACTGACCCAGCACTTCCGGTGCACGGATTTCGGCTACTTCTGTCAACTTCCGTCGCAGGTTCTTGCTGACATTGGTCATCTCAGCAAAATCATTCACACCGTTCTGGTGAATCCACTTCACCACCTGGACGGCGCGGAAGCGCTTTTCACCCAGCGTCTCAAAGAATGCCGCCAGTTTTTCGACGGAGAGGCCGAGCAGGTTGGTTTTCTCGGTTTGCGCTGGGGTCATTGCATTCACCTCGGATACGCACTGCGCCGGCCCGTGCGAGCCGGTGCGGTTGCTTTGCGCCTATCAGGCGCGAGGGCAGATTTCGTCTCCACGGAAGAAATAGTCTACTTCACGGATTGCAGACTCTGCAGAATCCGAGCCATGCACCGCATTGGCATCAATGCTCTCTGCAAAGTCGGCGCGGATAGTGCCGACAGCGGCTTCCCTGGGGTTGGTAGCGCCCATCAGCTCGCGGTTGGCGAGGATGGCATTTTCCCCTTCCAGAACCTGAACAACCACCGGGCCGGAAGTCATGAAATCGACCAGATCTCTGAAAAACGGGCGCTCTTTGTGCTCAGCATAAAAACCTTCGGCTTGCTCGCGGGACAGCTGTAGCATTTTCATGGCAACGATGCTCAGACCGGCTTTCTCAAAACGGCTCTCAATTTCACCGATAGCATTCTTGGCTACAGCGTCCGGTTTGATAATGGAAAGAGTGCGCTCCTGGGCCATGGTTATCTCCAAATTTTGTTATCGTAACTGAACTTACATATAGAAAGAGCAACCTGCACAGTTGCTCTTCCCTGGTATTCCTTCTATACCCACCGGGTGGGTACGCAATGTCTTGTCGCCGCATTTTACGGCGGGCGGATTATACGGGGTATTGATCGACTTTTATACTCCAAACCAACACCGCCGCTGGCAATCTAATCCCGCTCTTCGATCCAGGCAGCCTGTATTGCCTCCAGAATCTTCTCTCCACAGCGTTTCGGATCGTCGTCAAAATCGGGGAGCTGCATAACCCACTGGCGCAGGTCAACAAAATTGACCGCAAGTGGATCAACCTCACTGTGCGCGTCGCTAAGTTCAATGGCAATGTCGTGAATATCTGTCCACTTCATAAGATTTGCTGCCTCACTATCCCAGCTAGTCAGTGCTTTTCCGAAACCTGGTTGATGGTGTATTTCGGAATCTCCACCACCAGGTCTTCCTCCTCGACAATCGCCTGGCAGGACAGGCGTGATTCCGGCTCCAAGCCCCAGGCCTTGTCCAGCAGGTCCTCCTCCAATTCATCGGGCTCCTCTAGGGAGTCGAAGCCT
Organism: Microbulbifer sp. 2205BS26-8; assembly: GCF_030731025.1. Lineage (NCBI taxonomy): Bacteria > Pseudomonadati > Pseudomonadota > Gammaproteobacteria > Cellvibrionales > Microbulbiferaceae > Microbulbifer > Microbulbifer sp. 2205BS26-8. Next base: position 23,129 of record NZ_JAVAMR010000025.1, read on the forward strand.
TCCCGTACAATCACATGGCAAGTAGTGCAGGCACAGGCCTTCTCGCAGGCGTGCTCAATCTCTATACCATTGGCCAGCGCGGCATCGATAACACTGACACCGCTGGCCACTTTCACCACCTTGCCCTCAGGGCAGATATCGGCGTGCGGTAAAAAAACAATCTTCGGCATGGGGTAATAACTCTCTGAGGCCTCAATCCGGCAAAACCGGGTAGACTTGGCAGCAGCGGGTAGCGCTGGCTGCACTCTGCGACTTATTGATCAAATTCATCCAACCTGTGGCCCTGCATGGCGCGCCTGATCGAGGCGTCCATACGCCGCGTAGCGAAAGGCTCCGACAGGGTATTCAGGGTTTCCATACACCGGCGAATCTCTGTCGCGTCAGCACTGTTATGAGCCTGACGCAATGCTTCCATGGCGCCTTCGAGCTGGTTGAGTTCGCTTTTTTCCAGCAGTTGGGCCCCATTTTCACGCAGGGCAGCCAGCAGGCTTTCCAGCGTGCGCTCCGCTTCCACCTGAGCCTCGCGCAGGGCGCGCTGAGCAACATCCTCAGCGGCGTGGGTATAGGACTCCTGCAGCATGCGCGCAATGACCTTGTCCTCCAGGCCGTAGGAGGGCTTGACAGTAATATCCGCGCTGACACCGCTGCTTTTTTCCACGGCATTGACCGACAGCAGGCCGTCCGCATCCACCTGAAAGGTCACCCGTATATGGGCGGCGCCCGCGACCATGGGGGGAATACCCCGCAATTCGAAACGCGCCAGCGAACGACAGTGGCTGACCAACTCACGCTCACCCTGCACCACATGGATAGCCATGGCGGTCTGGCCATCCTTGAAGGTGGTGAACTCCTGGGCCTTGGAGACAGGGATGGTGGTATTGCGCACAATCAGCTTCTCAGTGAGCCCACCCATGGTCTCAATACCGAGAGACAGGGGGATAACATCCAGCAGCAACAGCGCTTCACTGGATTTATTGCCCACCAGAACATCCGCCTGCAGTGCCGCACCAATGGCAACCACCTGGTCCGGATCAAGCGCTGCATGCGGGGGGCGACCAAAGTACTGTTCTACGCGCTCACGCACCCGCAAGGTACGGCTTGAACCACCGACCAGCACCACTTCCTGCACGGCATCCACACCGATATCGGCATCCCGCAGGGCCCGCTTACAGGCGCGAAGGGTCTTGTCGATCAGCGGGTCCAGCAACTCTGCCAGGATGACCCGATCCAATACACCTCGCCAATTCCCGTAGTGCAGTTCTACCTGCGTGCTATTGGCCAGTGACTCCTTGGCATGACAGGCAATGTCCAGCAGCCCGCGCTGGGCGGCGGCATCCAGGTCGGCGCCCAGGCCTGCCTGCCCTGCGATCCAGGTGGCAATGCAGCGATCAAAATCGTCGCCGCCCAGGGCGGTATCACCGCCGGTGGACATCACTTCAAAGACACCTCGGGACAGGCGCAGGATGGAAATATCAAAGGTGCCTCCGCCCAGATCGTAGACCGCGATCACCCCCTCCTCGCCCTGGTCGAGGCCGTAGGCCACAGCGGCGGCGGTGGGCTCGTTGAGCAGCCGCAATACCTTGAGCCCGGCCAGTTTGGCCGCGTCCTTGGTGGCCTGGCGCTGGGCGTCATCGAAATAGGCAGGCACGGTAATGACCGCGCCATCCAGCTCGCCACCCTCTCTGCCACAGAGTGCCTCGCGGCCGCGCAGGGCCAATGTCTTGAGAATTTGCGCGGAAACCTGTACCGGGTTCACCGGACCGGCAGCAGTTTCGATAGTGGGCATACCGCCATCACCGCCGGCAAAATGATAAGGCAGCTGCTCGCCGAGACGGCGGATATCCTCAACACCACGCCCCATCAGGCGTTTGATCGACAAAATGGTATTGTAGGGATCTTGTGCAGCGCGGGCCCGCGCCACGGCGCCAACGGTGACAGTGTCTTTACCGTAATGCACTGCCGAGGGCAGTATCACACTGTCACCCTCAACAGCGATGGCCTCTGCCGAGCCATCGCGCACCGTGGCTACCAGCGAGTTGGTGGTACCTAGGTCGATTCCCACGGCACGCTTGCGCTGATGAGGTTCGGGGCTCTGTCCCGGCTCGGAAATCTGCAGTAGTGCCATTAGTTATCTCTTCTGTCCTCAGGATGGCGTTACAGCGGCCCAGCCAGTGCTGAACCCCAGGGCTCCCAGCGGTATTGTTCAGTCATCGTCAAACAGGTCTGCTTCGCGCATTTCCACCTGCGCCTGCAATTTCACTAGGAACTGCAGTTTGCACAGGGAATCTTTGGCTTCGACCAGATTGCCCGCGGTAAATACCTCGGCAAAACGCGCCTGCGCTTCCCGGTAGAGCTCACCGACCTCCTCGGCAAGCGCCTCCAGGGCGGTTGTGGGGTCCGGCTGCTCGCACACTGCCTCGAGTCTTTCGCGCAGTTGCATTTGCTGCATCAGAAAATGAACATCAGCCGTGGTCTGCTCCGGTGATACTTCCACACCCGCCAATTCCAGCAGGTAAGCCGCACGCTGCACCGGGTCCTGCAAAACCGCATGGGCTTCATTGATCTGCGCAGCCATCTGGACGGCCAGCAGCTGTTCGCGCTCGGATTTGGACGCGTATTTGTCCGGATGGAATTCCCGCTGTAATTCGCGATAGCGCGCCGTGAGAGCGCTGCGATCGAGTGCAAAGACAGGCTCCAGCCCGAATATCTCGAAATGGGTGAGATTGGCTGTCATCTCAGATTACCTGGCACCGGGCGTTAACATCAGGCGGCTACGATCCCTCGGGCTGTGTTTGCGGGGTAAATAAAAAGGCCGGTGTGCACGATGCACCCGGCCTCGCTTCGGCGGGCACCAATCAGACATGGAAACTCTCGCCGCAGCCGCATGCGTTTTTGACATTGGGGTTGGAAAAGGTAAAGCCCTCGTTCAGCCCTTCCTTCACGAAATCCATCTGGGTACCATCGAGGTAGACCAAACTTTTGGGGTCCACCACCAGCATGGTGCCATCCTGATCAAACACCACATCTTCAGATTGCGCGGAGTCGACAAATTCCAATACGTACGCGAGACCGGAGCACCCGGCAGTTTTTACACCCACCCGGATACCGATGCCCCTGCCTCGCTTGGCCAGTTGGCTCTGGATATGAGCCCGAGCGGACTCGGTCATGGTAATAGCCAAAACAATACCCTTACTGCTGTTGGGCACCAGGCCCGCTAGACTTAACCCGCCGCGGATTCCTTTGCATCGCCCGCATCGGCTGCCCCTCCGCGTTTTTCGCGGATATCGCGCACGGCCGCTTTGATCGCATCCTCCGCCAGTACCGAGCAGTGAATTTTCACCGGCGGCAGGGCCAGTTCTTCGGCGATGGCGGTATTCTTGATCCGCTCCGCCTCATCAATGGTTTTACCCTTTACCCATTCGGTAAGCAGGGAACTGGAAGCGATGGCGGAACCGCAGCCATAAGTCTTGAATTTGGCGTCCTCGATGACGCCTTCATCACTCACCTGGATCTGCAAGCGCATCACGTCCCCGCAGGCGGGCGCGCCCACCATACCGGTACCCACATTGTCCGCCTTGTCATCCAGGCGGCCGACATTGCGGGGGTGCTCATAGTGATCAATTACTTTATCGCTATAGGCCATGACTATTCTCCTAACTCTTGCACACGCTTAGTGAGCGGCCCATTCAATCGTATTCAGGTCTACACCATCTTTGTACATATCCCATAAAGGGGACAGTTCACGCAGTTTCTCTACCGCCTTGCGCACCTCGGCGACAGCAGTATCCACGTCCTGCTGGCTGGTAAACCGGCCGAAGCTGAAACGCAGTGAGCTGTGCGCCATTTCATCATTGACACCCAGTGCCCGCAGTACATAGCTGGGCTCCAGGCTGGCGGAGGTACAGGCGGAACCGGAGGAAATCGCCAGGTCGCGCAGGGACATGATCAGGCTTTCCCCTTCCACAAACGCAAAACTGACATTCAGGTTGCCCGGCACACGCTGTACGGCGGAGCCGTTGATGTGGACTTCTTCCATATCCTTGATCTGATCCCAGAATCGGTTGCGCAGGGCTGTTAGACGCGCACTCTCTTGCGCCATTTCCGCCCTGGCGATACGAAAAGCTTCTCCCATCCCGACAATTTGGTGTGTGGGCAGGGTACCGGAGCGCATGCCGCGCTCGTGGCCGCCGCCGTGTATCTGCGCTTCCAGACGCACACGGGGTTTGCGACGCACATACAGGGCGCCAATCCCCTTGGGGCCATAGATCTTGTGGGCGGAGAAAGACATCAGGTCGACCTTCATTTCCTGCAGGTCGATGGGCAACTTGCCGGCACTCTGCGCAGCATCCACATGAAAAATTACCTTGCGCGAGCGGCACAACTCACCAATCGCAGTAATATCGTTGATCACACCAATCTCGTTATTGACGTGCATCAGGCTCACCAGAATAGTGTCCTCACGCAGCGTTTTTGCTACCTGCTCCGGGTCGACGATGCCGTCCTCGCGCGGATTCAGGTAGGTCACCTCAAAACCTTCACGCTCCAGCTGGCGACAGGTATCCAATACCGCCTTGTGCTCGATCTTGGAGGTGATAATGTGTCTGCCACGACCCTGGTAGAAATGCGCTGCGCCTTTAATGGCCAGGTTGTCAGACTCTGTGGCGCCGCTGGTCCAGACGATCTCGCGCGGATCTGCGTTGATCAGCTCCGCCACCTGACGGCGGGCATCTTCCACCGCTTCCTCCGCCTTCCAGCCGAAGAGGTGGGAACGGGAAGCCGGGTTCCCGAAGTTGCCTTCCATCGTCAGCTGCTGTGCCATTTTAGCGGCGACGCGGGGGTCCACCGGACAGGTCGCTGCATAATCCAGATAGATGGGAAGCTTCATAGTCATACTGTTTCTGCTCAATAAATCTCTCATATCCCGACCCGGCTCCAACCGGGCACTTACAGCCCGCCGACTACGGCGATGCGCTCTTCCGGTACTTCGCGCATATCCTGGCGGCGCGCCACTTCCTGCACCTCTGCACGAGAGACCAGATCCGCGAGGCTGATGCCGCTCAGGAAGCCGTGAATCTGCTCGCTTAAATCGGACCAGAGGTAATGGGTCAGGCACTGCTCTCCATTGGCGCAGTCCGCATTGCCGCCACAACTGGTAGCGTCTACGGATTCATTCACCGCATCGATAATCTGTGCCACAAAAATCTCTTCACCGCCACGGGCCAGGCGGTAACCGCCACCGGGGCCACGTACACTGGAGACCAGCCCGGATTGACGCAGGCGGGAAAACAACTGTTCCAGATAAGAGAGGGAAATACCCTGGCGCTTGGAAATATCCGCCAGACTGATCGGTCCGCGCTCGGCGTGCAAGGCCAGATCCAGCATGGCGGTGACCGCATAGCGGCCTTTGGTGGTCAAACGCATATCAGCTCCCAACTGAGGTGCAGTTCTTTGCCAATCGGGGCGAGAGTATGTAATAACCAAGTGCCCTGGTCAAGTATATAACCCCTTGCTCAACTCAAGTATTGGCCTAGTCGGGCCGTCCCTTTCCACCGCTGCGGTGGATGTGGTTCTGGATTGCGGTCAACATGCCGCGCAGGATGCCCAGTTCCATATCGTCCGGGCGTACGCGGCTGAATAGTCTACGCAAGCGGGTCATGGTCTGACGGGGGTTATCGGGATCGATAAAACCCAATTCACCCAGGGACTGCTGCAGATGTTCGAAATACAGTGCCATATCGCTGGCCTTCGCCGGTGGGCAATCCCAGTCCCCGTAACGCAGCGGCTCGCCCTTTTCCGCTTCCAGCGCAGCGATGCGAATCTCATAGGCCAGCACCTGCACCGCAGTGGCCAGGTTCAAAGAGCTATAGTGTGGATTGGCCGGGATATGTACATGGAAATTGCAGGCCTGTAGCTCCTCATTGGTCAAACCCCGGTCCTCGCGACCAAACACGATCGCCACGGGGTGGCTCGCCGCCTCCGCTATCGCGCGCGCGCCGCACTGGCGCGGTGTCAACAGGGGCCAGGGGATGCGCCGCTCGCGGGCACTGGTGGCGACCACCAGGCCGCAATCCGCTACCGCTTCCTCAAGAGTGTCCACCACCACGGCGCTGTCGAGCATCTCTGCCGCCCCGGCTGCGCGCCATATGGCGTTGGCTGCCGGAAACTCGCGCGGTGCGACCAGATAGAGCTGCTTCAATCCCATATTTTTCAGCGCGCGCGCGGCGCCGCCGATATTGCCAGGATGTGCGCTGTTAACCAACACTGTGCGCACATTCTCCAGTGTATGGAGCGGTGTTGTGTCTCGGGCGGGCTTGGCCATGATCGAACGTACTGACTCGCTGTGATGGGCGCGCGAGTGTAGCAAAAACGGGCGGGAATCCCTACAATCCTGTCCGCTGCGGTCAACCTGCAGCCCGCTTTTTAACTCCTTCAACCACTCGGTGCAGAATCGTTATGGAACCCATGCTGAATATTGCTCTGCGCGCCGCGCGCAAAGCCGGAGAATTGATCGAACGGGCCTGGGAGCGCGGTGACCTGGTGCAATTCGAAGAGAAGGCGCGCAACGATTTCGTCACTGAAGTGGACAGGGCCAGTGAGCAGGAGATTATCTATCATCTGCGCAAGGCTTATCCCAAGCACAGCATCCGCGCCGAAGAGTGTGGCCTGCAGGAGGGCGCTGAGCCCGATTATGAATGGATCATCGACCCCCTCGACGGCACTACCAACTTTATTCATGGCGTACCCCAGTTCGCCGTCTCTATTGCCTGCCGTTACCGCGGTCGCATTGAGCACGCGGTGGTGCTGGACCCTATCAAACGTGAGGAGTTCACCGCCAGCCGCGGTCGCGGCGCCGCCCTGAACGGACGTCGCATCCGCGTATCGGCGCGCCAGGGTATGCGCGGTGCGCTGATTGGCACCGGCCTGCCCTTCAGTGGTCCAGCCCTGGAGAGTATCGACACCTATCTGTCGGCATTGAAAGAAATTGCCGGGCAGACTGCCGGTATCCGTCGCCCGGGCGCTGCCGCACTGGACCTCGCCTACGTGGCCGCCGGCCGCTTTGACGGCTTTTGGGAAATGTATCTGAACACCTGGGATATCGCCGCGGGCTCCCTGCTGGTCAAAGAGGCTGGTGGCCTGATCAGTGATTTCCGTGGCGGTGAGGATTACCTGGACTCCGGCCATCTGGTCTGCGCCACACCAAAAGTGTTCAAGCCCCTGGTGCAAATCGTAGGCAGACACTTGGGTGGTGTGCGCTGATCCGCTTCTACCAGGCCGGTCCGGACAATCGCCCGGTTAGCCTCCGGCGGTGCCTTCTCCCCCCTCGGCCCCAGTGCCAGGACACTTGCCTATACAACTGGCTGCCCCGGTCTCATCAGTCGATTCGCCAGCACCTTGGATAGTTGCACAAAGTCAAACTGCTCCGGCAGGACGGGATGGCTCCCCCCGGGTAGATCGCCCCCTACCAGCACAAAGCGGGTTGCCCTGGTTGAACTATCCTCTTCCAGAATGCGCGCCAGATCGGAAGCAGACATGCCTGGCACCGCATTGTGAAACAGCAACACATCGGGATTGAGGGTGCGCGCCATAAAGATAGCTTCAACTCCGTCTGTGGCGATGAGGCATTGGATTTGCGGAGTCTCCTTCAGCATTTCTTTCAGCCTGCTCGCCGCTTCTGGCCGGTTGTCCACCATTAATAACCGGCCAGCCGGCAACTGGAGCGGAATCTCCGGCTGCGCCGGCAGAGACATCAGGGTATCCGGGGCATCGATCATAGGAAATTCGATCCAGAAAACGGACCCCTGCCCCTCCTGACTGTCGAAATCGATCCGCCCGCCCATGGCCTCTGTCAGTCGCTTGGCGATTGCTAAGCCCACTCCGGTGCCCTCTATATGCCCTTTCTCTTCCCCCAGCCGGTTAAAAGGCTCAAATACCTCATCGCGTCGCTCCGGCGAGATGCCTTTACCGGTATCGAGAATATTAAGACGCAACCAGCCCTCGGCCTGGGGAGCAAAACTGATGATGACCCGTCCATTGTCGCGGTTGTACTTCACCGCATTGCCGACCAAGTTCAGCACTACCTGTTTATAGCGCACGGGATCGGCACAGATATAGGCAGACTCCCAGCCCAATGGCTCAAAAATCAGGCTGACGCGGCGTGTCTCTGCCAGAGGTTCGAGCAAGCGCTTGCAATCGGCCACCAACTCCGCGGGGCGTATCGATTCCATCGACGGCCCGAGTCGCCGACTGTCGATACGGGCCAGTTCCAACACATCGCCAACCAGGTGCAACAGATGCTGACCGGCGCGACGGATTTCCCCCAGGCGCTGACGCTGGTCTGAATTGAGGCTCGCATCCAGCTCCACCATTCGGCTGTATCCGAGGATCGCATTGAGCGGTGTGCGCAACTCATGGCTCAAGCTGAATAGAAGATCCGAGCGGCGCACATTTTCCGCACGCTGCTGTTGCAGCTCCCGTTCTACCCGGCATAGGGTTTCACGGCTGCCACTCACATCCTGGAGGGTCCCCAACACACGCGTCGGTTGACCACAGTTATTCAGCTGGACCTTACCGCGGCACCGGACCCAGACAATACTGCCATCGGAGCGCCATAAGCGGAATTCCACATCCAGAGGAAATTGCCCGCGCACATGCTCCGACATGGCCTGCTCTACCCTGGAGAAATCCTCTGAGAGTATTCTGGCCTTCCACTGCGCTGCAGCCGAGCGGTCAATACGTCGAATGGGGCTGGTTTCGTAGCCGAGGATTGCCCAACAGGCATCATCCAGGACCATTTCATCCGCGTTTAAATCCCACTCCCACAAACCGTCACCGACCCCGGAAAACACCTGCAGTGGTTGCGCACCAGGCAGGCTGTACGGAGTGCGCCGGGATACGATCGCGCTCACGTCGGTACAACAACCAAAGACAATTCTTTCCGCACCATCATCCACAGTGACTGTTCGCCCCAAAAAGCGCAACCAGCGCAACTGGCCCGCGTTCTCATAGGCGCGGAAAATGATGTCAAAACAGCCCTCATCACCGGCGGCCCGCTGACACATCGCGCGAACCCGGTCACGCTCCTCAGTGTATACTAGGGGCAACTCTTCTCCCGTCCACAGTTTGTTCAGCGCCTGCCCCTCGGTCTCGGCAAACAGCAACCAGATTTCCCCTTGAGCGCGCAGGGCTCCGGTTTTCGGATGCCACTCCCACAGTCCGTGCTGCACACTCAGCAACAGACCCTGCAAATAGGTTGTCTGCCGTGTGAGCTGATCGCCTTTGAGCAAATGCAGTTCATCCGGCGTGGCTAACAGGAATGGAGGGCGGGGTTGATCTGGTACTGGTGACTCTGACACACGGAGCTCGACTTGTTTAATTCGCTTGTTGATAGAATTTAACCACTTATAAACGGCAGCGAAACAATGATCCATTTATACCGGAAAAATACCTCTATATATTCCAAAACTTTGCCTGAATTTAAAAATGTTATGCTTTAAGTCAAAAAAAGTTAAAAAAAAGCCCCGCAAAGCGAGGCTGTAATCAGCGATGATGAGAGAAAGGGAAGTCCCGATGTGGCGGTTCGCCGCCGCCCCAAGAGGCCTTCCCGGAAGTGGGCCATGTACCCACACGCAAGGAAATGCAAGCCCTGTGCCATCTTTTCAGGAGGCGCACTTTTGGGAGTTTCACCAAACGAAAGCACCATTGACAATACATAAACCCGCAGGGACCGCCGGCCTGATTTATGACAGAGGGAATGCAGGAGCCATCAGCCACCGATCGCGAACACTTCGACAGCACAAGAGCCATTCCGGACGATGATGTCGGTATACCCTGGGAGGCGACCCAGCAGGTCACTGAAGACCGATCTGGCCGTCGCTTGAATCAAAATGGTGCAGCCATTCAGTCGGGCCCGGTGGTAACCAACCGAAAGTTTCTGAGTGCACTGGAAAACGGTACCACAGCGACTGACCCAATGCAGAATTCCCGCGACTCCGTCGTATGCCTAGCAAATACAGCCTCAATCAGTGGTCAGCGGCAAATGTACGCATGGAAAAGTTCACCCTTTCACCGACTCGCATGCTGAGTTTTTCCGGGGCCAGACCTTCGATACAGTGCAAATGCCTGCGCAAGCCCACGCCATTGGCCACCTGAATTGCCAAACCCGGGCGGGCATTGGCTTCTAGCAAAAGCGGGCCGCGCTCGCGGTCCAGTACAATGTCGCATCCCAGATAGCCGAGACCGGTCATCTCATAGCAACTTGCTGCGAGGTGCAAGAGGTCACGCCAACCAGGCACTTGGAGTTGGTCGAAAGGAAACTCTGTATCCGGGTGCCGATGAATACGCAGGCCTCGCTGCACCGCGTGGCTGCTCTTGCCTGTGGCCAGATCAATGCCCACCCCCACTGCCCCCTGATGCAGATTGGCCTTTCCGTCCGAGGCATGGGTGGAACAGCGCAACATGGCCATCACCGGAAAACCGCGAAACACAATCACGCGGATATCCGGCACGCCTTCAAAGGAATAGTTCTGGAAAATGGGGTCAAAATCCACCAGGGCTTCTATCATCACCCGATCCGGCTTGCCGCCGAGACTGTAAAGCCCACTGTGAATATTGTTGACGTGCCGCAATATATCCAGCACCTCGATTTCCACACCGGAAGTTTTCCGGTATCTATCGCCATTGCGACCGGCAATAACCAGAATGCCCTTGCCACCTGATCCTCGTGCCGGCTTGACCACAAACTGCCACAGGGGCTCAATTACTGCCATCACCCGCTTGCGGCTGGCTGGCGTTTCAAAGGCCCTGATCAATTCCGGCACGGGAATACCGGCGTGCCTAGCTGCGCGCTTGGTGTTGAGCTTATCGTCTACAGTAGGAAATTTCCTGCGGTCATTATAGCGCGCAATATAATGAATATTGCGCGCATTCATGCCGAGAATACCCATATCGCGCAAGGTTGTCGGGGAAACCACACCACCGCGGACCTTATTGAACAGGTGTCTAAAAATGAATTGACGCATGCAACCCTCCTTACTTGACCAAAGGCCGGAAACGCATCAATTCACTGAACCGGTAACCGGTGTAGTTACCTACAACCAGAATCAAAGCCAGGAGTAACAACAGCAGCTCAGGGAAATTAAAGGTCCAATGTTCCACATAGCGGTTGGTCATAACCCACCAGGCCAGAATCGCCACCAGCAAACTGCCGCCCGCTTGCACAACCACCTCGTAGGGACTGTCCTCTTCCCATACGATGGACATGCGTTCAATGGTCCAGGCGAGGATAATCATCGGGAAGAAAGTCACCGTCAACGCCTGCTCAATACCCAGTTTGTAACTGATAACACTGATAGCAGCCATAATAATCACCACTGTGACCACTACAGCGGCGATCCTCGACACCAATAGCAGGTTGAGTCGGCTGAGATAAAAGCGCACCCACAACCCCAAGATTAGAATCAGGATAAAGATCGCAAGGCCCGTCAGCAGTTGGGTTTCAATAAAGGCTATCGCCAGCAGCACCGGCATGAAAGTACCGGACGTGCGCAGCCCGACAAACACCCGCAGCAGTACCACAACCAGGGCGCCCACCGGTACCAGTAAGATCAATTTGAAGATACTCTGCTGCTCGATGGGCAGGCTATAAATAGAAAAGTCCACCAGGGCTTCCCCATCCCGGCTGGTGCTGCGCATGGAGACATCCCGCGAGGGTACATCGTTGGCAATCACTGAAAAGGTCACCTGGGAATTGTGTCCGCCCTCCAAGTCCAGCAGGCTTTTACCCCCGCGCTGCCAAATGAAGAAATTCTCCGGCACACCGGGCATACCAGTGGTGGGCTCAAAGACAATCCAACGCTTGCCGTCATTTGCTTCCAGCAAATCCTCAGGTGCCAGGCGCCGGCGATCATCTTCCAGGTAGAGGCCGCGGATTCGGTGGGCGGGAATATTCGCGGTGGCCAGTATCAACAGGGCCACATCCACCAGAGAGCTGTCGGCATAATGGCGGAAAATCAGGTTGCGATCCTGATTGTCCTTGTTGTTGAGTTCTATCAACAGCTGGGTAGTAAAGGATTCCACATCGGAAGAGTGTTCGCGGGCCTGCTCCACCAGGGCATAAATCGCCAGGCGTACCGCTTCCTGCTCGCGTGCACCCAGAAACGGCTTCTGCACTTGTGTGCTGAGATCCAGGGGCTGCGCCAAGGGGGCCCCGGGCCTCTGGTAAACATCGAGTTGGTAAAACAGGGACTGGGAGCCCTTCGCCAAGCGCCGAGACCAGAAAGCCCGGTAGTCGTCGTTTTCCCGGGCGATATAGAAACCGAACCCCGAAGAACTGAAGGTTTCCCCCAGTATTTCCATATTGCGCTGCTCGCGCGGCAATGTCAGTGCTGCTTTGACCGGACCACCTTCCGCCACGAAACCCACTTTTGCCTCGATAGTCCAGACGGTGCGGTATTCTCCCGGCAACAGTGGAAAACCCAATTCAAAGTGCTTGTAAGCGGTTAGGCCAGCGCCGATCAGCGCGAGCAATACCGCAATAATATAAACCTGGACCCGCGGCGACATTCGCCATTCCCCATAAATCTATGGCTCCAATCGGAACCTCACTGTCTTAGTGGCCTACTTGTCCCCGGATATTCGGGGCTGACCCTGGACATAGCGGCGGCTCACATCGACCACTGCGGCATCTTTGAGGAAATTGCGTCCCAGCAGCATCAACGTATCCGTGCCACCTTCGTCCGTCAGGCTAACCTCTACCATGTGGGTGACATCTCCGACAGTCAGGTGCATTTCCACCACCGGGCGTCGCTGACTGGGAAAACCAATGCGCATCGCACGGATATAGCGCTTGATGGGCAGCTCAACCACACTGGGCTCTGTTTCCCCATCCCCTTGCGGAGGCATCAGTTGAATTCTGACCCAGTCCCGGCCATCGCGTTCGAAGCGGGTCAGAGCCTTAGCACGCAGGGTGGAGGTCGATGATCCTGAATCGACGATAGATTCAACCACCAGTCCGGAGGGCTCCACAGAGACATGTTCCACCGTTCCAAGCACCAACTTGTCCCTGGCAACGGGCACTTCGACTATTTTTTCAACACTTCGTTCGATGATCTTTTCAACAACCTTGGTTTCCGGCTCTGCACAAATCATAGGTACAGGCTCGGAACAGGGCACAATCTCAAGCACCGATTGTGCCGCTGGAGCGCTCTGCCGCTCCTGCTCTGGATACATCAGTGATTTACAGCCCGCCAGCAGCGAGACCGCCAACATCAACCACAGAAGGGAAGATTTCTGCATACCTAACAATTACCTCCAGCCCTGTCGGCATTCCAACCCAACGGGCGGCATGCCCACAATATCCGATATGGCAAGCGGGGGAATGTTCCGTCCGTGCCGGGCAAAAGACGGATATTAGCCTATGAGCGGCGCCAGTGAACAGGGATGTTCCAGAAGCCGGTCCACCCAAGGGCCGCAGTGTGACATACACCCGATCCCCCGCACCCTACCTGAACAGAGCCATAGGGGCGCTGCTGGTAAAAGTGGCACCCGCGTGGTATGGCACCACATCGATAACCCCTCACCTGCGTTGCAGACGCCGATCGATGGAATCCAGAATGGCCACCAGGGTCGCAGCATCGCTATTGCCCCGGAAAAATTCCTCCGCGATAGGGGCGATACCGCATTGCCGGGGCAGCGGCATCTCCTGTTTGATCAACAGTTGCATACGGGGCAAAAAAACAAACTGCAACCATTGCGGTAAAGTGAGAGTATCCACACAGAAGGGCTCACTACTGGTCAGCGCCTCGGTCGGGGGGGATTTCACCTGCCACTGTCCCAATCGGCGAAGCTCGGCTTCCAACAGCAACAATTGACTGGCAATGTCGGAATAAATTGGTTGCATAGCGCCTGGACCTCCAAACCACCGCTGTTGGGATACCGGGTGAACATCTACCGGCAATAGCGGGCAAGAAAATATTATTCGATGTTGCGGGTAAACGGTGGCAGTGAATCGAGGATCGCCTGGCCGTAACGCTTGGTCACAATGCGCCGGTCCAGCAGGGTCACGGTACCGCTATCCCCCTCGGCACGCAGCAGGCGACCACAGGCCTGTACCAGTTTCAGGGCCGCATCCGGTACCGTAATCTGCAGAAACGCATTGCCCCCCTTGGCTTCGATCCACTCCGCCAGAGCCGCCTCTATCGGATCGTCGGGTACCGCAAAGGGAAGCTTGGCAATAATCACATGGCGGCAGTAATCTCCAGGCAGGTCGAGACCCTCGGCGAAACTGGCAAGGCCAAACAGCACACTGCTACCACCGCCATCGATGACCTCGCGGTGGGCGTTCAACAGTTGCCGGCGGGACTTCTGTCCCTGCATCAGGATGCGGCTGCACCAGTTACCCGGTAGCGCTTCACTGACGGTTTCCATTTGCCGGCGCGAGGAAAACAACACCAGTGCGCCACCGGAACCCTTGAGCAACTCGGGAAGTATCTCAACCACCGCACCGGTGTGCAGATCCGCATTGCCCGCATCCACCGCGCGGGCGGGCACCCGCAAGCTGGCGCGGGAGAAATCGAAGGGGCTCGGCACCACCTGATAACTGGCATTCTCCGGAGTGCCGGCGCGCAGGCGCAAGCGATCGAATCTACCCAGTGCCGTGAGCGTGGCGGAGGTGAGCACCGCCCCGTAACAGCGCTGCCACAGACTCTGCTCAAGGGCCTTTGCGGCCAGAATCGGCGAGCTGCACACTTCATAATCCGTCGAGCCCCCCCAATCCAGCGGGGTTATCCAGCGCGCCCGCGGCAGCGTGCCATCGGTATCGGCGCGCGCGTAGTTGGCCCACAGCAGCAGATTGATCTCAGCGCGCCCGTGCCAGCTGCCCAGTTGTGGGTACCAGCGTTCCAAATCCACCACCGGCACCGGTGCGTGGGCATCTTCCAGCATCTGCTGGACAACCTGCAGCATCTTGCTGAGCAGGCTCTCCAATTCGTCAAAGTCCTCGCGCAACCTTTCCGCCATCTGCATCATGGACCCGGGCACCACGCCGCCCTTGAAGCGGTAGCGAACAGGATTCTCCCGCACGTCTTCGGACACACACAACTCCTCGACCAGAGGCCACATCAACTCCAGCCCCTGCTTGGCGGACGCCAGCACCGCCGGCAGCTGTTCGCCACAGCGATCCAGTTCGGTGCCATCGCCAATCTCACCGAGCATCTGCCCGAGCACCTTGTTGGTCTGATCCAGCCAACCGATGGAGGCACCCAAGCGGCTGTGGTGGGAGAAGTGGTCGAGGGCCTTGTCCGGCAGGTGGTGGGCCTCGTCGAGCACATAAATCGTCTCTTCCGGCGGCGGCAGTATTGCGCCACCGCCGAGAGCCAGGTCTGCCAGCAGCAGGTCGTGGTTAGCGACAATGACGCGGTTTTTACCCAGGTTTTCCCGCGCGCGGAAAAAGCTGCAATTGGTCACATGAGGACAGCGACGGCCGCTGCACTGGCGGTGATCCGTGGTGACCCGGTTCCAGTCCTCAGTTTCAATCGAATCCGGCCAGTTGTCACGATCCCCATCCCAACTGCCAGCGGCCAGGCTATCGGTCATCTGCTGGTAGAGTGTGACACTCTCCGCAGCTACCCCGGGCAACTCATCCTCGTAGAGCCCCAGGGAAAGGCCGGAGCCAGCAGCGGAAAAACTGGAGAGCAGCTGGTCCAGCTTGGACAGGCACAGGTAGCGACTGCGCCCCTTGGCCAGGGTGAATTCGAAACTGAGCCCGCTGTGGCGTGCAACCTCCGGCAGATCCTTGTCAATAATCTGCTCCTGCAGCGCCACTGTCGCAGTGGAGACCACCAGGGTTTTCTCCCGAGCCTGGGCCAGGGGGATAGCCGCAAGCAGATAGGACACCGTCTTGCCGGTGCCGGTGCCGGCCTCCACCACACAAATATGCTCGCCATCGGTTTTTTCACTGTCCCGTTCGCCACTGGCAGTTTGGATAATACCGGCGAGCGTGCGGGCGATGGCCGCCACCATCAGCTTCTGCCCGTAACGGGGCCTGTGCCCACGGCCGCACAGAAACTGGCTGTAGGCCCCTTGAATCGCGCTTTTGAGTGTATCGCTAAGCACAGGGAATGGTATCTATTTCGGTAATGATTGGGCAGGGAGCGCTATTATCCACTAACCGCCCCACCCCACCAACTGTCACTCAAAGGCGAGGCGCGAAACCACCGGATTCGCATAGGCTTGAATTGCCTTGTCACGCCAGCGCTCGTCAATCTTCTGCATACGCGCCTCGAACGCCTCCCGCATCCCTGTGTGCGCCTGCGGTTCCCAGGGTTTGGAAGGATAGCCTACCGGCAATCCCGCTACCGAGCCATAAATAAGCTCGTAGGCAATCAGATTGGTGGGGTGCAGGATGTAATTGCCCACAATCTGCCGGTCGATCTCCTCGGCCAGGCTGTTCACATCGTGAAAATCCCCCTCGATCGGAGTGCCGAAGGCTGTGTGTACATGCCCTTTGTGACCGACAACCCCTTTGGCAATAGAAGTCAGATCCTCGTTTTTGGCCTTTTTGTACTCGTCTTTATG
This sequence comes from Microbulbifer sp. 2205BS26-8, assembly GCF_030731025.1. Taxonomy (NCBI): domain Bacteria; kingdom Pseudomonadati; phylum Pseudomonadota; class Gammaproteobacteria; order Cellvibrionales; family Microbulbiferaceae; genus Microbulbifer; species Microbulbifer sp. 2205BS26-8. Next base: position 39,701 of record NZ_JAVAMR010000025.1, read on the forward strand.
CTCTGTTATATAGAGTTCTTTCGCCTTCTGGCCATCACAGGGGTCCCACTCATAGGAAATCGACAGCGGCACGATATGCAACTTTCTCCAGAAATCGGCGAACGGGGTGTCCCGATCCTTGGTCATCGCAAACATGGCCGCGAGCGCCGGGTTGGTGCGATCCAATCCGTCCTTGGCGCGCCCGGCGCGCTGGGCAATCCACACGTGTTCGTTGTCATTGACGATGGAGTGATAGATATAGTTGGACAGCTTGGTCGCCGCCGCCAGTTTCTGGCGACGACTGCCCGAGCTGCGCTGTACCGTGAAGCACTTATTGAGCTTCATAATGTCCGTCGCAAACTGCTTGGTCAGCAGGTTGTCACCAATCGCAATGCGGGAGGTTTCGTGCCCTTCTTTGAACATGGCCACTATGGCAAACGCGGGGTCCATGGCAATATCCCGGTGGTTGCTCACAAACAAACAGGCGCGATTGCGGGGAAGTCTGTCCAGCCCGGAAATGCTCAGACCGGCAGTGGTGCGGTTGACGATTTTATCGATGTACTTCTCGACGATTTCCTGCACTCCGTGCACATCCTTCACGTTGCGGAACTCAAAGCGCAGAAACTGGCGCACCAGCCAGGCCAGCGGGCCTTCCAGCCGCGCCAGTTTAGGGACGAGAAAGTGCGCAACGGTGTGTGACATCTCCGGATCGGCGATCAATCTGTCCAGTACAGCGCGCACTTCATCGTCCCGATAGGGGCGCATATCCTCGAATTGAGCGGGGTCTAGCTCACTTGCTCTCATGAAATCACTACCTGCCCGACCTGCCTGCGGGGTCCTGGCTCATTATGTCTTGCGGCCACCGGGTGGCCGGGATTAGTTGGCGCAGAACATACCGGAAGCATCGCCGAACTGCTAGCACCACAACCGACCCGGTGCCTGATCGGGGTGATATTTCCCCGCCACCATGACTCGGGCAAGGGGATTCTCTGCCGCCCAATGCCATTCAAAGTAGACTTCACCGCCCCAAGCCGTAAAAATAGGGGGTTCAACCGTCACCCACGGTGAAAACAACGATAACGAATGACGGCATCAGCCTCGCAGTCAAGCAGGAGTACACCTTGTCTCAAGCCAGTCCCAATTCCGAGCCGCGCACCCCCAGCCTGCTGGATGCACTGATCCCCCTGGGGATCCTGATCGCCCTCTTGTCCCTGTCCGTTTCCCTTTACGGCGCCGACTCCTCCTCTGGACCCAATCAGATCGCCCTGCTGCTGTGTGCCGGCGTGGTCGCGCTGATGGGCATGAAAAATGGGCACAGTTGGAGTGACATGGAAGGGGGCATGCTGCATGGCATCGGCCTGGTATTCGGCGCAATCCTGATTCTGCTGGCGGTGGGCGCCCTGATCGGCAGCTGGATTCTTGCCGGTACCGTACCCTCCATGATCTATTACGGGGTACAGATACTCTCACCCCAGTGGTTTTACGCCGCCAGCTGCATAATCTGCGCAGTGGTTGGACTCAGTATCGGCTCCAGTTGGACCACCGCCGGCACTCTCGGGGTTGCCCTGATGGGGATCGCCGGGGCCCTGGGCCTGTCTCCCGAAGTGACCGCCGGCGCGGTTATCTCCGGAGCCTACTTCGGCGACAAGATGTCGCCGCTGTCCGACACCACCAACGTCGCCGCAGCAGTTACCTCCAACGACCTGTTCCGGCATATCCGCCATATGATGTCCACTACCATCCCGGCATTTGTGATTGCCCTTGCGGTATTCGCCTTTATCGGCTTGACTGCCGGAGCCGGCAAGGCTTCCGCCACCGATATCGAGTTGCTGCTGGCCGCTTTGGGAACCGAATTCAATATTTCCCTCATCAGCCTGTTGCCGCTGGTGCTGTTACTGGGCATGGCCTGGCGCAAGGTACCCGCCTATCCGACTCTGATCGTCGGCGCCCTGGTGGGTTGTATTATCGCGCTGATTTTCGAGCCGGAAAGTGCCCGCCGCCTGGGTGGTGGTGAAGGTGCCCTGGCCTCCCTGAAAGGCATCTGGTACAGCCTGTTCGATGGTTATAAATCCACCTCCAGCAACGAAAACGTGGCGGACCTGCTGTCCAAGGGCGGCATGAGCAGCATGCTCAACACCGTGTGGCTGATCATTTCCGCTATGGCCTTTGGCGGCGCCATGGAACGTGCCGGATTCCTGCAGGTACTGATCAACTGGACTCTGTCACATGTGAAAACCCTGGGAGGGCTGGTGACCGCCACCGTGCTGACCTGCTTTGGCATGAATGCCGCGGCCGGTGACCAGTATATGGCGATCATAATCCCCGGCCGCATGTTCCGCGACGCCTTTGCCGAAAAGGGGCTGCACGGGCTGAACCTGTCGCGCACCCTGGAGGACTCGGGCACCATCACCTCGGTGCTGATCCCTTGGAATACCTGCGGGGCCTATATGGCCGCCACACTGGGCATCGCCACTATTGAATACCTGCCCTATGCCCTTTTTAACATCATTTGCCCATTGCTGGCGATCGCCTACGGCTGGCTGCACTTCAAGCAGATGCCAATCTCGATGACGGCCAACGCCTCCTGAACAATGCACAGCGATTACCCGTGAAAGCCCCGGGCACCCTCACCGCCCTGATTGAAGGGGCCGGTTTCCAATTGCACTGGTTCGACCTGGGCCGGCGTCTGCAGGCATTGTCCGACTCCGCTGCCGAGGCATTTGAGGCGGGGCAAGCACCCTGGCCCCACCCCTACCTGCGCCAGGCCTGGACCGGCCTGTTACTGCGACCGGTAGCGGGTGGTGAAGCCGCTGTCTGGTTTCTGCGTTTCCCTCTGGATGAACAGGGCAAACTGCAACTCGCGGCACGGGACCACCTGTTACACGCAATGACCCGGGAACTCAACTGCGGTATCCAATGCGAAGCGGCGGAGCAGTTGGACCAGTTGCTGAAACGCAGCGGGCTCCTGTACACCCCCTCCATGGAGCGCCGGGCAGTATTTCATGCCCGAACGGGGATGTTGCTAAAAAGACCGGCGAGCGCACACTACGGGCCGGTCCTCGACTACATCCGCGCACCAAAAGCCTGCCGCTGGGACACTCTGGCGTTACAGGGGATTGCCGATTTGGCGGTGCGCTGGAAGAAGGAAAAAGCGTTGCTGCTGCCCCAGATCGCCCACATTGCCTCCCCGGTATTTATCCACCTCTGTGCATGTCTAGAAAATGAGAGGATCGATCACCGGCTGGCAGAAACCATCAAAACCCGTGCTGTATCCACCCTGCACAGCGATACCCCGGACTGCGCGGTGATTACCGCTGCCGTACGCGCCTGTTCCCACTCGCCGGCAAAAGCGTTGCGGCACGCATTGCTTCTGCAACTGCTGCAAGACCCCAGCACCGCTCAAAGTGTCCAGTTGCTTGCCACCATTGGCAGTTGCTGTGTAACAGACCTGGAAAACCCCGCGCTGGCCAGGCTCTGGTTAAACGCACTGGCGCTTACGGAAAATCAGGAAACCTTCAACCGGTTGCTCTTAGACTTGCTGTTTATACCGCAAGTGCGGGCATCTTTACTGACGGTTTTGCGCGATCCGGGACGAAATGCACTGCTGGCACAGACATTTGGCCGTTTTCTGCACGGCTCCCCCCAATGAAAGGACCGCGGGTTTTCTATGCCCCCGACCGCAAGCCCGTATAGCTGCAAGCCATCCAGCAACCCACCGCACCTGGCACACAGGCTGACTTGCGGTCAAACCGATACTGAGATCCACTATCGAACATCCATAAGCCACTCGCCCTTCGAGCCCAAGCCGTTACAAATCCAAAAGCCGGATCGTCAGGCACTTTCAATTGGCCCGGCAACTTGAAAGTGTTAACAATACCCATGACTTTCAAACGGTAAAAAAATCCGACATCACGGGCAAAAAATAAATTCCAACGCCAAAAAAAGGGAAAAAACCGGTTTTTTCCGCACCAAAGCGCAATAAACTGGCACAGCTTTTTTCCAGACTTTGCCCCTGGCAGCTATTTAAACCCTGCGCCTATTACACTTCATCAGACGGTATCTTTGTAGAGCATTTTACAAAGCTGACCAACAGATGACGTTTTATTGGCTATGCTAATGGCTAACATCAACGGAAAGGAGTTAGGGGATGAATTTCACTCCAGCCAAGTACTTAATCGGAATTATCAGTGCACTGGTTCTGGCAGGTTGCTGTAGCCCACCGGCACCTCCAGCTTACTGCCCTCCGGGCGCTGAACAAATTCCTCTTTCAATGGCCTGCCCTGCAGATGCTGACTGCTGGATGGCTTCAGACAGAGTACGCTGCATGAAAGTGGTGAAGTAAGATCACTTTCAAGCAGAACCAGTGTGGTGATTCATACTAAATACGGTTTTGGTCAAAACGGGGCGCTTTGATACACAGGCCCCGCAAGCACTATTTAGTATGAATCACCGCCAGATGCCGCTTTCTCAAGCGGCATTTGTCTTTTGGACGAACCATTCTTATTATCCCAGCCAGCAAACGGACCGTCGGGATAATGCCATACCGGTACGCGCTGCTACAGGCTGACATGGGCTTTTGGCTTTAAAGCCATTTCGCACCGTTGCGCAGATATTTTATAGGCGGCAATCGCGGGTGCCATCTTCTGTAATATACTGTAGCCTCTCAGGCCCTGTGCCGGCGCGGGAAATGCGTTAGCATTGGCGCCCCCTTTAAGATACAACCCCTACAGTTTTTGCTGGCTTGATACCCGCGATAAGAAACCGCTGACAGAGTTAACCACCCATTGCCATGACAAGTGAAAGCCTGGCGCTGAATCGCGCCACAGACATACGACAGTTGCGATCCCATTACGAACAACACAAGTGGTCCCTGCGCAAGCTTTTCTCCACCGACCCAGACCGCGCTGCACACTTTAGCCTGGAAGCTGCAGGGATCTACCTGGACTACAGTAAAAACCATTTGCGCAGGGATACTCTGCAACTATTGCTGGATTACGCCGCAGACCAGCAGTTAAACGATCAAATCGCCGCGCTGCTCAGTGGAGCCATTGTCAACAATACCGAGCATCGTCCGGCCCTGCACACCGCCCTGCGCTTTCAGGGGCAGCCGCAAACCGAACACGAGCGCGCCGTGGAGGATTGCCGCACACAAATGCGACAGTTCTCCGAGAGCATCCACCAGCAAACCTGGCGGGGTTTTAACGGCAACCCCATTCGCCATATTGTCCATATTGGCATCGGTGGCTCCGATCTCGGCCCGCGCATGGTGGTGGAGGCGCTGCATCCCTGGCACAAAGCGCATCTTCAGGTACATTTTGTGGCGAATATTGACGGTGCCGATCTGGGCGATACCCTCGTGAATCTGAACCCACAGGAAACCCTGTTTATTGTGGCCTCGAAGTCTTTTTCCACCCTGGAAACCCGCGAGAATGCCCTGTCCGCGCGCCGCTGGATTCTGGCCGGTGGCTGCACCGAAAAGCAACTCGCCAAACACTTTGTTGCGGTGAGCAGCAATGTGGTTGCCGCCCAGGATTTCGGGATCGCTCCCGAGAATATTTTTCCCATGTGGAGCTGGGTAGGCGGGCGTTATTCGCTCTGGTCTGCGATCGGACTGCCGATCGTATTGGCCTGCGGTTACGAGGTCTTCGAGCAGTTACTGCAGGGCGCTCACGCAATGGACCAGCACTTTGCCACCACGCCACTGAAGCACAATCTGCCGGTGATCATGGCACTTGTCCACTTCTGGTACCGCCAGTGCTGGCACACGGGCAGCCAGGTGGTGCTTCCCTATGCACAGCGACTGGCCAGGCTCCCCGCCTGGCTGCAGCAGCTGGACATGGAGAGCCTGGGTAAAAGTGTGGATAGAAGCGGACGGGAACTGGACTACCCCAGCGGGAGCGTGCTCTGGGGCACAGAGGGCAGCAACGGACAGCACTCCTTCCACCAATTGCTGCATCAGGGGACCGATCTAATCCCCGCGGATTTTATTGCCGTCAAGGCTCCAACCTCGCAATTGCACGCGCAACACCGCTGGCTGCTGGCCTGTTGTATCAGCCAGAGCCAAGCCCTCTTGCAAGGGAAGTCCCTGTACCAGGCCCGCCAGGAACTGGAGGAGGCCGGTTATACCCACCGCGAGGCCCACGCCCTAGCGCCCCACAAGGTGATTCCGGGCAACCGCCCCAGCAACACCCTGATTCTGGAAAAGCTGGACCCCCACCACCTGGGAACCCTGCTGGCACTTTACGAGCACAAGGTCTATGTGGGCGGCTGCCTGCTGGGTATCAATCCCTTTGATCAATGGGGGGTGGAACTGGGCAAACAACTGAGCTCAAAAATCTACAGTGCCGCCGGTGGCGCGGTGCCCGAGGACTGGGACAGTTCAACCCGCAGCCTGATGGAAAAGCTGTTGTAAGCAGCTTTTACCGATCCAAAAGATACAAAAAAAGCCGTAGGTGGAATACGGCTTCCTTAATCCAACCTTTTTTGTATCGGGCCACCCGGTACGTGAAGACTGCAGGTTGACCGCACTAAGTGCCGGACGCCCTCCCGCGTTTCAAAAGCGGTTCAATCAGATCCAGCGGCAGGGGGAACACCAGTGTGGAACTGTTGTTCGCCCCGGCAATATCGATCATAGTCTGCATATAGCGCAGGGTAATCGCGTTGGCATTCTTGGACAGTTGATCGGCCGCTTCGGTGAGTTTCAGCGCGGCCTGGGCCTCCCCTTCCGCATGGATGACCTTGGCCCGCCGCGCGCGCTCGGCCTCCGCCTGCTGGGCTATCGCGCGCACCATGCTTTCATCGAGATCAATATGCTTGATCTCCACATTGGTGACCTTAACCCCCCAGGCATCTGTCTGCTCATCCAGAATATTCTGTATATCCACATTCAGCTTGTCCCGTTCGGACAGCATTTCATCCAGTTCGTGTTTGCCCAGCACCGAACGCAGGGTTGTCTGAGACAACTGGCTTACCGCTTCGTGATAGTACTCCACATTGATAATGGCAGACTGCGGATTGATCACCCGGTAGTACACCACAGCATTCACTTTCACCGAAACGTTATCGCGACTGATGACATCCTGGGTGGGCACATCCATCACCACAGTGCGCAAATCCACCCGCTCCATGGTCTGGATAATGGGGATAATAATGATCAGGCCCGGCCCCTTGACCGTTTGGAAACGACCGAGAAAAAACACCACTGCCCGTTCATACTCCCGCAAAATGCGGATGGCATACATCAACAGCAGTACCACTGCCAATGCCAGCAGCCCAATAAAATAGCTGACCATTTTATATCTCCCTATGTTTTCTCATCGAACTCAGCTGACACCAACGGACAGACCGCAACCAGGCGCCTCTCTATGGAACCGGCGCGCCATCCACTATCCCATTGCCGCTCTTATGGGAAGACTTGCCCGCCGAATCTCTACTACAGAAAATTGTCTAACAGGCTTCCACAGACAGCAGTAAACCCTGTTGGGCGATAACGCGCACCTGCTGCCCGGGCTCCAGGCTATCCTCACTCTTTGCCCGCCAAATTTCCCCATCCAGATGCACGAGGATTTCCGACGGCTGCACATCACTGACCACCGCTGTGCGCCCCACCAGTGCCTGCTCTATGGGAACCCGCGGTTTGCGCAGACTCCTGCGCACCGCCATTAAAAAAATCAGCAGGAACAATCCACTCACGCCGGCAATGGCACCAATCAGCTTGCGAGACACCTGCATGCCCGGTACATCGGTGTCAATCAACATGACAGAACCAATCACCAACGCAACGACCCCGCCTATACCCAGGGCACCAAAACTCGGCATAAAGAGCTCTGCCACAATCAACAGAGCCCCGACAATGATCAATGCCAAGCCAGCGTAGTTCACCGGCAATACCTGCAGGGCATAAAATGCCAACAACAGACAGATGACCCCGACAATGCCCGGTACAAAGGCACCGGGACTGTAGCCCTCAAAAATCAAGCCATAGATACCGATCAACAGCAGGATATAGGCCACTTGTGGATTGGTAATCAGCGCCAGCAACTCATTGCGCCAGTCCGGTTCATAGCTTTCAATAGGCAGTTCGGCCACATCAGAGGAAATCGTCTCCTCTCCGGCATCGAGCAGTACTGTGCGCCCTGCAATCTGCTGCAACAAATCCTGATCGTTCTTGGCCACAATATCGATAACGTGCATTTCCAGTGCCTCAGAGGCAGTCAGGGTCGCCGCCTCGCGCACTGCTTTCTCCGCCCAATCGGCGTTGCGTCCGTGGCGCTGCGCCAGACCCCGGATAAAGGCCACAGAATCATTGATCACCTTGCGTTCCATGGCAGTGCCGCTCAGCGGCTTCTCCTCCTTGTCCCCCTCACTGTCTTCGTCGTTTTCCCGCTCCTTTTCTTTCTCCTGTGGCTGTTCACGCTCCCCGGGTTTCCCCCCCGGAGTGGGTGTTCCCGGAGGTCCACCAATCTGTACCGGTGTTGCAGCCCCCAGGGTGGTGGCCGGGGCCATCGCTGCGATTTGGCTGGCATAGAGGATATAGGTACCGGCACTGGCAGCGCGCGCGCCGGAGGGGTACACATAGGTGGCAACAGGGATCGGGGAGGAGAGGATATGCTGGATAATATCGCGGGAAGCGGCATCGAGACCGCCCGGGGTATCGATATGTACAAGAATAAGTTGCGCGCCGCGCGCCTGTGCTTCCTCCGTCGCGCGTGTAAAGTAATCGGTGGTGGCGGGGCCTATAGCGCCGCTGATTGACATAAGGGCAACGTGGGGAAAGGGTTCCTCCTGAGCGCTACTTCCGGCAACCAATAGGGCGAGAAACAGCGCCAGGGTGGCGACACTGCGCAAGAATACCGCAGGCGAAATCTGGTGCAACATGCAGCTTCCCCGGATGCGATTGCGCAGGCGGCCCGGCCGGCACAGGCAACGCCGGCGCGGAAGGGCTGCGCTTGACCCCTGCCACAACAACCAAAGCCCGTTGAAGTCGGGCCCATGTCATCAGGTTAACAGAAATACGCGATAGAATCCGGAAACAAATTCCGTTACGGTAATACCGGATTGCGGCGACTATGCCAGCGCACTTCGTGGGCGTATTGGTGTACCTTGCCTTCCACCCCCAGAAGCAATGCAAACAGCGCCATGCGTACCAACAGGCCATTATCCGTCTGACGAAAAATGGCCAGGCTCGGATGCTCGTTCAAATCGGTATCCAGCTCATTGGCCTCGGCGCGGGAATCCCGTGGCAGCGGATGCATAATAACCGTGTTGGGCTGCGCGAAGCGGGTGAAAATTTCCCGGTTCAGGCGGAAGCGGCCGCGGTAGAGGTTGGCCTCCGCCTGGGAGGCGAAGCGTTCCTCCTGAATGCGGGTGGAATAAACGATATTCACATCTGCTATGGAAGTCTCCAACTGGTCGGTTACCGTCACCCGATGACCAGCGGCACACAATTTTTCCACCACCGCTTCCGGCATCGCCAGCTCCGGTGGCGACACCAGCACCACCCGCACCTTGCCAAACAGACACAACAGCTTGCACAGGGAGTGCACGGTGCGGCCGTGCTTGAGATCGCCGATCATAGCGATTCGGAAATCGTCCAAAGTGCGAGTCTGTGCAGCCAGCTCTTTGCGGATGGTATAGAGATCCAGCAGTGCCTGAGTCGGGTGTTCATTGGCACCGTCGCCACCGTTGACCACCGGCACCCGGCTCGCAGCAGCAAACTCCGCCACAGAGCCCGCTTGCGGATGGCGCATGCAGATCACATCACTGTAACCGGACAACACCCGCGCCGTATCGTATAGGGATTCCCCCTTGGCCATGGCACTGGCGGTAATGCCCACGGTTTCACGCACGGTACCGCCGAGCAGGTTAAAGGCAGCGCCGAAGCTGAGCCGGGTGCGGGTGCTCGGCTCCATAAACATATTGCCGAGGATCGCCCCCTCCAGCACCCGGGTCACTTTTTCACGGCGGGCATAGGGGTTCATAGCATCGGCCACATCGAAAACGCGCTCTATATCGGCGCGCTCGAACTGGCTGACGGAGAGAATATTGGCTCCGATAAAGTCCATGATGACTCCGTGGGTTGTGCCTTGTGGGCGCCAAATTATTGCGAGCGGGATTTTACTCAGGCACCGTCACAGAGCCCAGCCCGGAAACAGTCTCTGGCGGAAATCAACCCCTTCAAGCCAACAGGTTATCGCCCCAGTTCTCCAGTTCAGCGATCAGCGCAGCCCGCTCCGGATGCTGCGCGCGCAATTCGCTGAGCTGGCGGAAGTAGGTCTCCAGCGTAATGGAAGCCCCCGCAGCGGGTTCGGTCAGGCGCCGGAAGCACCATATCTGCCAGCGCTGCTGCTCCTGGTCGGACAAGGTCTCCGGGAAGTTGCGCGCACGCAGACGGAACAACAATTCCGGCAGGCGCTGATCGCTGAAGGGCACCTCGTCGGCCAGAGCCGCCGGCCCGCGCTCAGCGAGGTTGCGATGCAGCTCGCGGCACAGATCCCGATCGGCATCACTGAGGAATCCGCTGTAGAGAGCCCCCTCGACATCGCGCTCGGGGAAATGTTGATCGAGATACACTTTGTGCAGTTTTTTTGTGAGATCGACATTGCGCAGCTTTTGCCAGTTGGCTTCGCAGGCGGTGCGGTCAATACCCAACTCCCCTGCACGCTTGTCACTGAGCATGTTCGCCGGGGCCACTACCGGGCACTTGTTCAGGTGGATCAGCTTGAGCCCCACCGGCAGCTCGCCCTCGCCAAGCTGGTCACGGGCAGTGTAAAGCCGCTCCCCCAGCGCGTCCGCATCCAGGTTAAACAGCGGCTCCGGGTCCATGGCCAGGTTGGCGGCAATAATGGCATTGCGGTTCACCGGATGGCTGGCCAGCGGCATCACATAGGTCAAATGGCCATGGCTGGCGGAAACCTTGCCGGAGATATGCAGCAGCGGGCGGCGCTCGCACATATCAATCAACTTGCTCACCACCTGCTTGCGGCGCAGGCGGAAGACATAATCATACAGTTTGGGCTGCTGCTTGCGCACCAGCCGCGCCAAATCAATAGTGGCGTGGACATCCGACAGGGCATCGTGGGCGCCCTCATGGGCAATACCATTGGCAGCCGTCAGCTCCTGCAGGCGAAAAGACGGCGCGCCGTCCTCCCGGTTTGGCCACTGGATACCCTCCGGGCGCAGGGCATAGGTAAGGCGCACCATATCGATAATATCCCAGCGACTGTTGCCGCAGCGCCACTCGCGCTCATAGGGATCGAGCAGGTTGCGATACAGCGTGTAGCGGGTGACTTCGTCATCAAAACGCAAGCTGTTGTAACCCACACCGCAAGTACCCGGGGCGCCCAGCTCGGCGAGAATGCGCTGGATAAATTCAATTTCCGGCACCCCCTTGGCCAGCGCGCTCTGGGGGCTGATGCCGGTAACCAGACTGGCTGCGGGCTGCGGCAGGCAGTCCGCCGCAGGGCGGCAGTACAGCATCAGCGGCTCGCCGATAATCGTGAGTGCTTCGTCGGTTCGGATACCGGCAAACTGCGCCGGCTTGTCCACACTCGGGTCTGTGCCCCAGGTTTCATAATCGTGCCAGTAAAGAGTGCTTGAACTCACGCTACCTCCATCATTTGGCGGCATCATACCATCCACTGCCACAGCATCTGGACACCTGTATCGAGATTTGGCTGATAGACGGTCATCATCCCCGGCAAGCATTGGTTGCAAAGCCGCCAGCGCCGATTAAAATTCGGCGTTTCCCCGAATGTAAGACAGCGTTTCCCCCTATGAATATTCGCCAACGCCTCTCCGATCAATTCCAGGCCGCCATGATCGCCGCCGGTATTCCCGAAGACTGCGGCCCCGTCGTGGCACCTGCGAAGAAAGCCGGATTTGGCGACTACCAGGCCAACGGTGCCATGGCCGCCGCCAAGCGCATGGGCACCAACCCCCGCGAGCTGGCCAGCAGGATCCTCGAGCAGCTGGACAAGGGGGAGATGATTGAGAGAGTCGAGATCGCCGGCCCCGGTTTTATGAACATTCACCTGAGTGAGCCGTGGCTGGGTCGGCAACTGGCTATTGCCAAAGGGGATAAGCGCCTGAATATCGCCCCGGTGGCAGAACCAAGGACCGTGGTGATCGACTATTCCAGCCCCAACCTGGCCAAGGAAATGCATGTGGGCCACCTGCGCACCACGATTATTGGTGATGCCCTGGCGCGCCTGCTGGAATTCCAGGGTCACACAGTGATTCGACAGAACCATATGGGCGACTGGGGCACCCAGTTCGGCATGTTACTGGCGCATCTGTCCGACAAGCTGGCCGATAGCAATGCGGAAGTGGCGCTGGCCGACCTGGAGGTTTTCTACCGGGAAGCCAAGGTGCGCTTTGACGACGAGGAGGGCTTCGCCGACCGCGCGCGCGATTATGTGGTGCAACTGCAAGGCGGCGACGAACAGTGCCTGAAGCTGTGGAAACAGTTTATCACTGTCTCCATCAGCCACTGCGAGGACATCTACTCCAGGCTGAATGTCACCCTCAAACACAGAGACATTTACGCTGAGAGCGAGTACAACGACGACCTGCCGGTACTGGTGAAAGAACTGCTGGATAACGGCATCGCCGTGGAAGATCAGGGCGCCATCGTGGTATTTCTGGAAGAGATGGCCGATAAAGAGGGCAACCCCAGCCCGATGATAATCCAGAAAAAAGGCGGCGGTTACCTGTACGCCACCACCGACCTGGCCGCCATCCGCTACCGCGCCAACCAGCTCAAGGCCGATCGCATGCTCTACGTGGTGGATGCGCGCCAGTCCCTGCACTTGCAACAGGCGTTCACCGCTTCGCGCAAAGCGGGTTTTGTGGCGGAATCCGTTGCCCTGGAGCACTGCACATTCGGCACCATGATGGGCAACGACGGCAAGCCGTTTAAAACCCGTACCGGCGGCACGGTAAAACTGGCAGCCCTGCTGGACGAAGCGGTGGAGCGTGCGGAAAAGCTGGTGGCCGGGAAAAACCCCCAGTTGGATGCAAACACCTGTGCAGAGATCGCCCGCAAGGTAGGTATCGGCGCGGTGAAATATGCCGACCTGAGCAAGACCCGCACCAACGACTACCTCTTCAACTGGGAATCCATGCTCAGCTTCGAGGGCAACACCGCCCCCTACCTGCAGTACGCTTATACCCGTGTGCGCAGTATTTTCCGCAAAGCCGGTATTGCGCCAAGCGAGCTGCAGGGCGAAATCCTGCTGGAAACAGCGGAAGAACGCGCCCTGGGCATCAAACTGGCCCAGTTTGGTGAAGTGCTGGACCAGGTGGCCAAAGACACCTTCCCACACGTGTTGTGTACCTACCTGTACGAGCTGGCCAGTACCTATATGCGCTTCTACGAAGCCTGTCCGGTGCTGAAAGAAGGCGTGGGCGAAAAACACCGGCAAAGCCGCCTGCAGTTATGTGCACTGGTAGCCCGCACCATCGCTACCGGTCTTGACCTGCTTGGTATTGAAGTGATGGAGCAGATGTAGTTGTCTCTGCCAGGCTTCAGTGCCAAAAACCTATTGCGGGGCAGGAGCTAAACCAACTCTTCATCGGCTCAGTGGTAGTAATTAACGACCGGGCTAATAGGTGCAAATCAACAACTTTGGCATACGGAGTTTCTCGAGAGGCAATTGCATAAAAATTACACTATTAATTTTTTTCGGGTATGCCGACAATACTTATCATCTCTTTTAAATTTTTAACAACATGGTCGGGCTTTGACATAAATGGATACAGTGGCTTACCTGGGCGGGCGACAAAAACCGTTTGCAGACCCACATTTTTTGCCCCCATCAAATCCCAGGCGTGCGCCGCCACCATCATGGCCTCTGCGGGCTGCACACCAAGGTCCTTCAGTACCAGTCGATACGTATCGGGATGGGGTTTGTACTTCCGTATGGCTTCCACACTGTAGCTTTTGTCAAAAAAATCACTCAGTCCGGCATGTTTGAGCTGCTTTTCCACCCCCTTGAAAGAGGAGTTTGTCAGGCTGACGATCTTGTAGTCCCCCTTTGACAAAGTCGCCAAGCCAGGTGCCACATCCGCATGTGGTGGCAGTGAGCCCAGCGGCGTGACGATGGCATTTTTGGCTTGTGCATAGGTGAGCTTAATACCCTGTGTTTCAGCGACCATCATTAGTGCGGCAGTACCGATTTCACCAAAGTCGTGATATGTATCACTGAGGGTTTCCACTAGTGAATAATGCAGCATGGTTGTAAACCACAGCGGCAGCAGATCTTCGCGTTCCCCTAAAATTTTAGCAACAGATCGCCTGACAGGCTCGAGATCCAAAAGCGTTTCATTAATATCAAAAATAATCACTTTTGGCTTGGTTGTGACACCGGTTGCAAGAGATTGAGCGGGAATTGCATAGGTTGTCATAGAAAAAATCACCCACAACATTGTGTAATAGAACTTCCAGTTCACCACAAGGCACCTCCGGCATCGGTTGAAAATTTTCACAGATATTGATAATTCTGAATCATAGCTTTGTCTCCTCAACGCTTATTGTTTAATTCTGATATATTTTCGATTGTTCAATCACATCGCCGAATGTGACAGCATAGTGGAACTATGCGCCACAGGATTGGCATCACCATCTGCCGATATCAATCTGCGTAAAGGCGGCAGGCATGTCACCCGCATAGAAGTGTATGACAATTCCACTGGCTTTTCGCAAACCTCTCATTTTTGGATGTATGATCATGTTTTCTTTTGATTATTAACGTGGCGGCTAACTAGTTCTTTTTACTACTTATTTAATCGAGCGATGCACAAAGTAGGATGCTACATGCGCAGGCTTCTTGTTTAACCTCTTCATGTAAGAAACCACGGTGCTTTTCAACTTCATCTTTATATCCATTCGGACATCGTACAGGATGATATAGACATTGGATAAATAGTGATTTAACGCGGAGTACATTCCGAGACAGTGCTCATAAAGTTACAGGTCTCAGCTTACCGAATAGTTAAGGGAGTTCACCAGACAAGTATCAGCAGAGCCGCACCCTTCGCATGTTTGACTCACAACAAGTTGCTCGTATCTGTGGCGGAGGTTAGGTGTAAGCATCACGGAGAATTCTTTGAGAGTAAAAACATCATCAATGGTTAACGTGTCGGCTGTTCAAGCGTGGCCGTTTGCCAAAAAGAGCCGTACTCTGCTTTATATCACCAACGGCGATTCATGAAAACACGCCGTCCGAAGTGTGATTTCACCTGGATATCCCATATCGAACAAGCCCTGAATGCCCTGGGAATGGTTTGCTGATGCCCTGATGTACCACAAATGGCTATGTAGCCGGAGGAAACGCAACTTGCTGTCGCCTAAAGCTTCAGATTGATTGCAGTCTTTGCAAAAAGCGCATACCGTAGGTCTGCTGCCCTAGGGCCCAGCCGCTTTGCCGGCGCAGTCAAAGAATAATAAACAGATAAACCATACCGCAACGATCATTATTCATCCCACGAGCGCCCCGTAACCCCAACGCTCGCAGGTAATCCATACACAATTAAACCAACAAAGAAGGACCGCATCATGACCGCGTAAATGATAGAAAAACGCCACCCCCCGGTGCACGAACACCGAGGAATGGCTAACCCCAATAGATAAACAAGCTATCTAGCGAGGCTGTCTTGAATGATACGCCATACACTCGTTCGTCTTCAATAAAGGTCTTTTTGAAGGCGGGTTTTCCGGGTCACTCCTGCCCCCGGCGGCGGAGTGTGCTGTGGCGTTGCGTGATGATTGGTGTGGTCTTTTACTTCAGCCGCGCACCGCCTCTCTGGCTGCGCATCCTGCACTTTGCACTTTGCTTTTTCCCACAAGGACTACGCCTGCGGCGAGAGAAACGGCGCTATGGGCTTTTGCCGGGCGCTTCTGCCACAGGCGACTCAAGGAGCTTATAAAATGCCTATATTACCCTGTCGATTATTTCAGCCGGTGGAGCTGGGGGATTATTTTACCTTCACGCTGGTCGCCATCAAAGAGAACGCCGTAGACCTGCATATTGCGCCCGGTAGGGGTAACCAGGTGATGCGAGCTGTACGATTCCTGCAATGGTTGGACGAAGCCTACCCACTGGACAAAGCCTGTGCGCTGGAGGAGGGCCCAATCGAGCAGCCCCCAGCCATCATCAGGCCATTCAAAAGGCAACCCGATAAAAAGACGGAGCGCTGAAAGCAACAGCGGGCGCCGCTGGAGTCTGTGCAGCCCTGAGCAGTATCACAAGTACTTGCCTTCCTTCGCGGTTACTGCGGGGGAGGCAAGCACAAACCGGCAACCTTTCGCTCCGTATTGTGCCGCCGTAGGTGCGCAAGGCCTAATCGCTGCAGGCGGCGCTGCCGTGGCTGTACCGAAAAGTGTGTCAACAGGCAAGAGGGCGGACGCCCTGGCGAGGCCCATGCCTGAACTAATGATCGCATACGAGCGGGAATTTCGGTCACTGCGACTGTTATTTTGGCAGAGAGACAAATTCCTCCTGAAAATCAATAAATACCGGGTCTGGATGCAGTAATAATCCTGAAATACCGGTCATAATGATCATTTTTCCTTATAGGACATTAGTGCCAAGTTTATTTACAA